>NZ_BSPB01000008.1:0-138246 GCF_030160815.1 Hydrogenophaga electricum
CGCCCCCGTGGTGGACCTGTCGCCCCCGCCCGCCCCGCCGCCGCCCCGGCTGGACGCCCCGATGCCGGCCCTCGTCAGCGCCCTGGTGTACGCCGACCGCCTGCGCAGCCTGGGAGCGGCCGAACTGGCCGCCGAGCAGGTGCAGATCGGCGAACCGGGCAACGCGCCCGAGCGCCTGATGCAACTGGCGCTGGTGCTGTCGCAGACCCACCAGGCCCCCGACACGGCCCGGGCGCTGGCGATGCTGCAAAGGCTCATGGCCATCAACGCCCCCGAGGCGCTGGAGCTGCGGCCGCTGGCCCGGCTGCTGGCCGGCCGGCTGCAGGAAAACCGCCGACTCGAAGAACAGCTGGACCGCCAGGCCCAGCTGTTGCGCGAGGCGCAGCGCCGCATCGACATCCTCAACGACCGGCTGGAGGCCATGCGCGCCATCGAGCGTAGCCTGACGCCCCGCCCGCCGGCCCGCCCCCTGCCATGAGCGCCGCTCCGAGCCCGCGCGCGCGCCTGCTCGTCGTCGACGACGACGCCGACATGCTGCGCCTGCTGTCGATGCGGCTGGGCGCGGCGGGCTACCAGGTCACGGCCGTCGGCTCGGCCGAAGCGGCGCTGAGCCAGCTCGACATCGAGCGGCCGCAACTGGTGCTCTCCGACGTGCGCCTGCCCGGCAAGGACGGGCTGGCGCTGTTCGACGAGATCCGCAGCCGCCACCCTTCGCTGCCGGTGATCCTGCTGACCGCTCACGGCACCATCCCCGACGCGGTGGAGGCCACGCGGCGCGGCGTCTTCACCTACCTGACCAAGCCCTACGACGCCAAGGAACTGCTGGAGCGCATCACCCAGGCCCTGGCACTGAGCGCCCCCGCACTGCCCGCGAGCCCGGCCGACGAGACCTGGCGCGCCGAGATCGTCAGCCGCTCCAGCCGCATGGCCGACCTGCTGGCCGAAGCCCGCCTGGTGGCCCAGGGCGACGCCAGCGTGCTGCTGCGCGGCGACAGCGGCAGCGGCAAGGAGCTGCTGGCGCGCGCCATCCACCGCGCCAGCCGGCGCGCCCGCAAGCCCTTCGTCGCGGTGAATTGCGGCGCCATTCCCGAAGCGCTGCTCGAATCCGAACTGTTCGGCCACATGAAGGGCGCCTTCACCGACGCCCACGCCAACCACAAGGGCCTGTTCCAGGCCGCGGACGGCGGCACGCTGCTGCTCGACGAAATCGGCGACATGCCGCCAGCGCTGCAGGTCAAGCTGCTGCGTGTGCTCCAGGAAAAGGCGGTGCGCCCGCTCGGCTCCAGCCAGTCGATCCCGGTCGACGTGCGCATCATCTCGGCCACGCACCGCGACCTCGAAACCGCCATGGCACAGGGCCAGTTCCGCGAAGACCTGTACTACCGGCTGAACGTGGTCACGCTGAACCTGCCCACGCTGGCCGAGCGGCGCGAAGACATTCCCCTGCTGGCCAACCACTTCCTGGCCCAGCTCGCGGCCAAGTACGGCAAGCGCAGCTCCGGCTTCGCGCCGGAAGCACTGAAGGCCCTGACCATGGCGAGCTGGCCCGGCAACGTGCGCCAGCTCTACAACGTGGTCGAACAGGTCTGTGCCCTGTCCACCACCCCGCTGGTGTCGCTGGCCCTGGTGCAGCGTGCGCTGCGCACCCCGTCGGTCGAAGTGCTCAGCTTTGCCGACGCGCGCCAGCGGTTCGAGCGCGAATACCTGGTCGGCTTGCTGAAGATGACCGACGGCCACGTCGCCGATGCGGCCCGGCTGGCGCAGCGCAACCGCACCGAGTTCTACCGCCTGCTGCAGAAACACGCGCTCACGCCGGGCCTGTTCAAAAGCGACGGCCCGAACGGGGAATCGCAGGATGCTGTCGCCGATTCGTGACAACCCCAAGGCCTTGATTTCCAAGGATTTGGCTCCGGCCCGCCGCCCATTTGTCGCTGACTGGCGACAAAAACCCCCTCCAACCCCGCGCCAACGCCCGTCAGCCGGCGTCGTTACATTCAAAAACCATAGCATCCCGTTGATCTGAAACGGTTTTTTTGACCTGGCATAGGGTTTGCCCTATCTGGGCATGACCTTCCGGATTTCTTCCCTTTTGCCGCGGCAGCGCCACCGCCGTCTGGCCGGTGCCGTGGCACTGGTCGCGGGGCTGGCCGCGGGCTGGGGCCCGGCGCAGGCGATGGACTGGGACGCCCTGGCAGAACTGGCGCGCACCCGCGCTCAAGCACCTTTCGAGGCCGCCAGCGACAAGCTGCCCGACGACCTCGCCGCGCTGGACTACGACCAGATCCGCGACATCCGCTTCCGCCCGGACCGCTCGCTCTGGCGCGACCGCGGCCTGCCCTTCGAAGCGCAGTTTTTTCACCTGGGCCTGTACCAGCGCCAGGCGGTGCACATCCATGAAATCGCCCCCGAAGGCACGCGGCTGCTGCCGTACCAGGGTGACGACTTCGACCTGGGCCGCAACACCGTGGACGCCAAGGCCTGGGGCGACCTCGGCCACGCCGGCTTCCGCCTGCACTACCCGCTGAACAACCCGGCCTACAAGGACGAACTGGTCGTGTTCCAGGGCGCGAGCTATTTCCGCGCGCTGGGCATGGGCCAGCAATACGGCCTTTCCGCCCGCGGCCTGGCCATCGACACCGTGGGCGCTCCGGCCGGCCAGGGCGAAGAATTCCCGCGCTTCACCGACTTCTGGCTGCGCCGCCCCGAGGCCGGCGCCACCGGCGTGACGGTGCTGGCCCTGCTCGATTCGCCTCGGGCCACGGGGGCCTACCGCTTCGTGATCCGGCCGGGTGCTGCCACCACGATGACCGTGACGGCCCGGGTGTTCCTGCGCGAGGGCGCTGCCCCGGTCAACACCCTGGGCCTGGCGCCGCTGACCAGCATGTTCCTGCACGGCGAGGTGCAACCGACCGCGCGCGACTTCCGCCCCAAGGTGCACGACTCCGACGGCCTGATGATGCACACCGGCGACGGCGAATGGCTGTGGCGCCCGCTGCAGAACCCGTCGCGCATCTCGGTCAGTTCGTTCGTCATGCGCCAGCCGCGCGGTTTCGGTCTGATGCAGCGTGACCGCCGCTTTGCCAGCTACGAAGACATCGAGGCCCGCTACGAACGCCGCCCCAGCGTCTGGGTGCAACCCATCGGCGACTGGGGCGCCGGCCGCGTCGAGCTGGTGCAACTGCCCACGCCCGACGAAACCCACGACAACGTCGTCGCCTACTGGGTCCCGGCGACCTTGCCCGCGCAGGGCGAGTCGCTGGATTTCGCCTACGAGCTGTCCTGGCAGGGCGATGTGCAGCAGACGCCCCCGGGCGCCTGGGTCGTGCAGTCGCGCCGCGGGTATGGCTACACCAGGCTCTCGGCCGACGAGCAGATCCGCCAGCCCCAGTTCGTGCTCGATTTCGCCGGCCCCGCGCTCGATGCCCTGCCCCCCGGTGCGCCCGTGCGCGCCGTGGTCTCCGCCAACGCCAACGGCCGCGTGGTCGAGGCCCTGGCCTACCCCAATCCCGCCCAGCGCGGCTGGCGCGTGACGTTGCGCGTCGAGCGGCTCGACCCGAGCCAGCCCGTCGAACTCCGCGCCTATCTCCAACACCAGAACGACACCCTGAGCGAAACATGGACACACGTCATCTTGCCCGAGTGACCTCGCCGACCGCCCCCCGCAGCCCGCTGCGCGAGGAACGCCACCCGAACGCGGTGACCGCACCGCCCGTGCACCGGGGCGCCATGGTGCCGCGGCCCTGGCGCGGGTTCTGGAACAGCGTCGGCACCACGCTGCTGGCCACGGCCAGCAACCTGCTGCCCCCGCGCGAGCCGCGCGCACCGCAACCGGCGCGCGCCGCCTGGGAACACACCGCCGACCGCCGCCGCCTGGCCTTCATGCTGATCGCCGTGCTGAGCACGGTGCTGGCGGCCTGGCTGTTCACCGACGCCCAGCCGGCCGAAGGCAATCCCTGGCTGCGTGGCCTGCACACGGTGCTGTTCGTGGTGCTCTCGGCCTGGGTCGTCACCGGTTTCGTCACCGCGCTGATGGGTGCCTGGGTGATGCTGTTCGGGGACAAGGCCTCGATCTCCGCCGCGTCGGTGCGCCACCAGCCCATGAACCCCGAGGCCCGCACCGCCGTGATCATGCCGATCTGCAACGAGGACGTGGCCACCGTGTTCGCCGGCCTGCGCGCCACGTGCGAGTCGCTGGCGGCCACCGGCCACGCCGGCCAGTTCGACGTGTTCGTGCTCTCCGACAGCTACGACCCGGCCATCGCCGCCGCCGAGCGCGAAGCCTGGGAAAACCTGCGCGCCGCCCTGGTGTCGCAACCCGGCCAGCCGGCGGTGGAGGTCTACTACCGCCTGCGCACGCGCCGCACGCACCGCAAGGCCGGCAACGTGGCCGACTTCTGCCGCCGCTGGGGCAAGGACTACCGCTACATGGTGGTGCTCGACGCCGACAGCGTGATGAGCGGCAGTTGCCTGACCACCCTGGTCAAGCTGATGGAAGCCCATCCGCAGGCCGGCATCATCCAGACCGCCACCCAGGCCATCGGCCACGCGACCCTGCACGCCCGCGCCCAGCAGTTCGCCAGCCGCGTCACCGGCCGCCTGTTCACCCTGGGCATGCAGTTCTGGCAACTGGGCGAATCGCACTACTGGGGCCACAACGCCATCATCCGCGTCGAGCCGTTCATGAAGCACTGTGCGCTGGCCCCGATCCCGGGCAAGGGCGGCATGGCCGGCGGCATCATGAGCCACGACTTCGTCGAAGCCGCCCTCATGCGCCGCGCCGGCTACCACGTCTGGCTGGTGTCCGACCTCACCGGCAGCTACGAGCAGCAGCCTCCCGACCTGCTCAGCGAGCTGCAGCGCGACCGCCGCTGGTGCCAGGGCAACCTGCAGAACGCCCGTCTGGCGGCCGAACCCGGCCTGCACCGCGTGCACCGCGCCATGTTCGCCATCGGCGCCATGTCCTACGTCTCGGCCCCGCTGTGGATGGCCTTCCTGCTGCTGGGCACGGCCCTGCTGGTGTCGGGCCCCGACCTGCCCACCGCCTGGCAAGCCGTGCCGGTCGAAGTGCGCGGCCTCTGGGCCTGGACACTGTGCCTGCTGTTCCTGCCCCGCGTGCTGGGCGTGCTGGCCGTGCTGCTCAAGGGCGAACGACGCAGCTACGGCGGCACCGGCCTGCTGCTAGGCAGCGCCGTGCTGGAAAGCGTGATGGCCGTGCTGCAGGCCCCCATCCGCATGGTCGCGCACTCGATCTTCGTGGTGGTCGCGCTCACCGGCATCAAGCTCGAATGGAAGTCGCCGCCCCGGGAAGCCGTGGGTGTGCCCTGGAGCGATGCCCTGGCCCGCCTGGCCCCGGTGTCGCTCGCCGTGGCCGCCCTGGTGATGGGCTCGACCCTGATCAACCCCGACGCGCTGCCCTGGCTGCTGCCGGTGGCTCTGCCCCTGCTGCTGGCCGTGCCCGTCACGGTGCTGACCGGCCACGTGCACCTGGGCACCTGGATGCGCGCACGCGGCCTGCTGCTGATCCCGGAAGAGTCCTGGTCGCCGGCCGTGCTGCGCCGCGCCTGGCGCCATGCCAGCCGTCTGGCGCTGAAGGCGGCCTGAAGACACCAGACCCCACACAGGGCGCAGACACACGCACCGCTCACGTTCAAAGCCACGCGCTCTCCAGGAGGGCGTGGCTTCGTTGAAAAACGCCGCTCACTGCTCGCCAGGGCCTGGCGGTGGCGTGGCGACCGGTTGTTCCCAACGAGTCGGGAAGCCGGAGGGCGACGACCGCGTGCCGAGTGAGGCCCGGGACGTTGCCACACACCGGCATCGGCGATGCCTTTGCGCCGGCAGCCCCCGGCACTCAGCGCCGGACAAAGGGATTGGGCACATCCAGGTCTGTCGAAATCCAGACCGACTTGGTTTCCAGATACTCCTTGATCGCCTCCACACCCGACTCGCGCCCGATCCCTGAGCGCTTGTAGCCACCAAAAGGTGTCGTGAAGCTGGTCGCTCGGTAGTTGTTGATCCAGACAGTCCCTGCACGCAACTTCGACGACATGAGCATCGCGCGGTGAAGGGACTGGGTCCAGACCCCTGCCGCCAGGCCATACTGCACATCGTTGCCGATGCGAATGGCATCCGCTTCGTCCTCGAACGGAATCACCGACAGCACAGGGCCGAACACCTCCTCCTGGGCAATGCGCATGCCGTTGTTCACGCCTGTGAAGATCGTGGGCTCGACAAACCAGCCCGCCCCCAGGTCGGGGCGTGCCCGCCCTCCCAGCACGCACCGCGCTCCCTCGGCCCGTGCAATGTCCAGATACCCCAGAATTTTGTCGAACTGAGGACGGGTGGCGATCGGACCGATGCGCGTTTGCGGGTCGGCGGGATCACCCAGGCGCGCGTCTTTCACGAAGTCGATCAGACGCTCGACAAAGGCATCATGGATCGATGCCTGCACCAGCAGACGTGAACCCGCAATGCAGGTCTGGCCCGCTGCCGCAAAAATGCCGGAAACAACCCCCTTGACCGCCTGATCCAGGTCCGCGTCGTCGAAAACAATGTTGGGCGACTTGCCACCCAGTTCGAGTGTCACGGTCTTCAGCCCGCGAGCGGCGGCTTCGTAGATCTTCTGCCCCGCCAGTTCCCCCCCGGTGAAACCCACATGCGCCACCAGGGGATGCGTCACCAGCGGCTCACCAGCTTCGGCGCCCAACCCGGTCACCACGTTCACCACGCCATCCGGGAAACCCGCCTCCTTGAACAACCGCGCGAACAAGACTGCGGACGGTGATGTGAACTCCGAGGGCTTGATGACCGCCGTGCACCCGGCCGCCAGCGCTGGCGCGAGCTTCCAGCTGGTCAGCGTCAGCGGCGAATTCCAGGGCGTGATGATCGCCACCACCCCTTTGGCCTCGTAGCGGGTGAAGCAGGTCACCCCTTTCTTGTCTGTGGGGATGACGTGGCTCTCCACCTTGTCGGCCAGGCCCGCGTAGTAGCGGAAGTAGTCCGCCACGTAGCGCACCTGCGAGGTGACTTCTGCCGCCAGCTTGCCGTTGTCACGCATCTCCACTTCGGCCAACGCAGCCGCATTTTGGGCCAAAAGTTCCGACAGACGGAACAATATTTCACCACGGCGTGTGGCGCTCATTTCTGACCAAGGACCGCTTTCAAAGGCCTTGTGGGCCGCCTTCACTGCACGGTCCACATCCGCAGCGTCGCCGCGAGCCACCATGGCCCAGGCCTCCCCGGAAAAGGGGTTCTGCGTCTCGAAGTAGCTGCCGGTCGCAGGGGGAACGTCCTGGCCGTCAATGTAGTGTGTGAAATGAGGGAGAGCGTCAGCGGTCATGGACATGCGGTCTTGAAAGAAGGGAAGACAGGGACATCGCCGTGCGCAGAAATCACTTGGATTTCGACAATCGGCCCAGAAAGTTGCATTCTGCAGAATTTGATTCTATTATTCAAGCACCGCGGCAAAAAGGCTCGGACAAGCCCGGATCAACAAGCCCGGGTTTGGCTTCACCCCATCGAAGGAGACACTGTTTTTATGGATCGACTCACCACCCGACGCGCTTTCGCCAGCCTGGCTGCCGGACTGGCACTGACCTCCACCAGCCTCGTCCAGGCCCAGGACACCGGCGGATTCCCCAGCCAACCTCTGCGCATCGTTGTCGGGTTCCCTGCGGGGGGGCCGACCGATGTGTCGGCCCGTCTGATCGCCGAATCGCTGACCCGCTCCCTGGGGCAACCCGTCATCGTGGACAACAAACCCGGCGCGAATGCCACATTGGCGGCCGATATCGTCGCAAGAGCCAAACCGGACGGCTACACGATCCTGATGGCGGCCACCAACCACCCCATCAACGCGTCGCTGTACAAGAACCTGAAGTTCGACAGCGAAAAGAGCTTTGCGCCCATCACGGCGGTGGCGGTGGCCCCCACGGTGCTGGTGGTCAACCCGAAATTTCCGGCCAAGACCTATGCCGAGTTCATCGCGCTGGTCAAGAGCAGCCCCGGCAAATACACGTACGCCAGCGCCGGCAATGGCGGCACGCCTCACCTCTCAGCGGAAATGTTCAAAGGCCTCACGGGCACGTCCATCGTCCACATTCCCTACCGCGGCGCAGCCCCGGCGGTCACCGACCTGATGGGCGGGCAGGTGGACATGTCCTTTGCCACACTGGGCTCGGTCTTGCCCCTCCTTCAGAGCGGACAACTGCGTGCCATTGCCGTGGCGGCCCCCCAACGCAGCCGGCTCCTGCCAGACGTGCCCACCTTTGAGGAGTCGGGTCTCAAAAACTTCCGTCTGGATTCGTGGTACGGCCTCATGGCCCCTGCAGGAACGCCCAAACCGGTGATCGACCGGCTTTACACCGACATCGTCAAGGCGGTGACCCAAACCGCCTACCAGCAAAAGCTCAACGCCGCCGGCCTGGAGCCCGTGACCACCAGCAACCCGACACAGTTCACCGAACAATTGCGGCACGAAATTTCGACCTATGGCGCGCTCGTGCGAGCCAACAACGTCGTGCTCGACTGAGCCAGCCAGCCCCCCGCCCCACCGTCAGCGCACCAACACACATGCGTTCTCACCCTATCGCCGATTCATCACCACCCTACGTGCTGGGCACCATGGCCCTCACCGGCTACTACGGCACCATTTCCGAAGAACAGGCTGCAGCCACCATCGAGCGCTACCTCGACGTGGGCGGACGCTACATCGACACCGCCGATCTGTACGCGAACGGTGGCAACGAAACCTTGGTGGGGCGTTGCCTGCAAGGTCGCCGACAAGGCGTCGTGCTGGCCACGAAGTTCGGCTACACCTTCGGTGAACGGGCGGATCAGCGCGGTCTGGACGCGCGCCCTGAACGTGTGCAACCGGCTTGCGAAGCCAGCCTTCGCCGGCTGGGCGTGGAACAGATCGACATTTACTACCTCCACCGCGTGGACCCCAACGTGCCGCTTGAAGACACCTGGGGTGCCATGAGCCGGCTGGTCGAGCAGGGCAAGGTACGGGCTCTGGGCCTGTGCGAGGTCGGTCCGCACAGCTACCGCAAGGCTGCGGCGATCCACCCGGTGGCCGTGGTGCAGTCCGAATACTCACTCTGGAGCCGCGACCCCGAGGAGGACATGCTCGACCTCCTGCGCGCTGCGGGCTCGTGGTTCTTTGGATATGCCTCACTGGGTCGGGGTTTTCTCAGCGGAACCGTCCGCCGCCCCGAAGACTTCCCGCCTGAAGACCAGCGCCGCGACATGCCACGCTTCCAGGGCGAAAACTTTCAGCGCAACATTGAACTGGTCGACGCGCTGCAGCAATTGGCAGCCGATCTGGGGGTGAGCGCAGCGCAACTTGCGCTGGCGTGGTGCCGCCGTGACGGCCTGGCCAGTCCCATTGCCGGCGCCACGTTGCCAGCACACGTGGACGACGCGCAGCAGGCGGTGGCACTGGACATTCCACGCGAGGCATGGGCCCGACTGGATGCCGTTTTTCCGATGGGCGCGGCAGCTGGCGATCGCTACAACGCTTCGGCCATGCAGCGCCTGCAAACCGGCCGTTAAAGCGCGGCCGGCAAGGCGGCGTCGGGCCCCATGCCAATGGCACAATGGCACGACGAAACCGGTGCCCGGCGTTCAGCCAGCGCCGCCGGAATACTGTCATTGCACAGCGGGCCGCCAGGCGCGCCAACCATCACCGATGAGCGAAGAAACAGGCGTTGCCGCCGTTGATCGAGCCTTGCACATCCTGGGTGTGTTCACCCCGCAGGACCACAGCCTGACGCTGACCCAAATCGCCGAGCGAACGGGGATGTACAAGAGCACGGTGCTTCGCCTGGCCGAATCCTTGATGCGCGCCCAGTACCTGGTGCGCATCTCCGACGGCAGCTATCAGATCGGCCCCAAGCCTTTGCAGTTGGGATCCATCTTTCAGCGCCAGTTCCGATCCTCGGAGTTTGTGCCTCCTGTCCTGCGGGAACTCGTGGCGCAACTGGGCGAAAGCGCCTCTTACTACGTCCCGGTACAAAACGGGCGCATCTGCCTGCACCGCGTCGATGCGCCGCGCATGATCCGCGACGCAGTGCGCGAGGGCGACTGGCGCCCGCTGGAAAACGGTGCGGCCGGCACCATCCTCATGGCCTTCCGCGGCGACCCGGGCGACCGCCTGGACCGGGTCAGGCAGGAGTTCTGGGCAGCTTCGCTCGGCAACGAAGTCGACCCCGAACTGGCCGCGGTATCCGTTCCTGTTTTTGGGCATGACGGCAAGATCGCGGGCGCGCTCAGCATCTCGGGCCCACGCTACCGGCTGGAGGAGCACGGCACCCGGAGCTTCGTGCCGGCGCTGCTGGCGGCCGCCCGGCAGCTATCGGCTCAGTTTGGCGCCGACACCAGCATGTACCCGGCCAGCTGACGACCTCTTCAGACAGTTCGCCCCGATCTGCTGCTCAAGCCGCACCGCACCCGCCAGACACGTTCATGGCGGCGGTGCCGGCGGTTTCAGATAGCGGGCATCGGACCAGGTGGCCAGCCACTGTGGAGCAAAGGCCACGAAAATGGCGCCGAACATGCCGGTGAGGAAAGCATCGCCCCAGGCCATGAGCCAGCGCGCCACCAGCGAGAGATCACGCACCGGCAGGCCCGCCAGTTGCTGCAGACCTTCGAGCAGCAGCCCCGAAACGAACACCGCCACGGCGGTACCCAGAAACGCGCGCCCCAGGGTGTAGACAAACGGGTTGGCCGGCAGCCAGCGGCGCAGCGCGGCGCCGATGCCCAGCGCCAGCGTGGCCGGAACCAGGCCGATCCAGACCCACTGGTGAAGAGCCGCCTCTGCCGGGGCCTGGCCCACCCCCCAGACCACGGCCGCCACCCCGCCCAGCACCAGCACCGCCAAGGGCCATCCCAGCATCAGCACCAGCAGGCAGGCGCCCGACAACTGCACCTGCAGTCCCTGCGGCATCTTTTGCGGCAGCAGCCAGAGCCACGGCAGCAGCGCCAATGCCGCCAGCGCGGGCGTGAGCAAAGCGCCCTGCAACATGCGCCAGGGACGCAGGCTCAGCACCACCGCCCCCGCCAACGCCGCCATTGCCCCATTGATCACAGTCAACATGGCCCGGAGTATGTCGGGGCGCTGGTGGGCCACGGTTGATTTCTGTCAATCCACCTCGGGCGACGGGGACATGCGCCAGCGCACCTCAGGCGTGCGCTTTTTTCGCACAGGCAGCACGAAAATCGATGCTGTTCGGCATTGCCCTGCCTCCCTAGAATCCGGCTCCCGTGGCACCGCCCGGCATGGCCGGCGCCGCCTGATCGCCCATTCATTTCATTCACGCAAGGCACCTTCCATGGCATCTTTCTGGTCCCGTTCCCTCCCTCTGGCCTGGGTGTCGGCGGCACTGATGCTGGCCGGCTGTGCGGTGGGGCTCCAGCCCCCCTCCCCGGCCGCAGCAATCGCCACCACAGCCCCCGCTGCCGCCACCCCGGTCCGCGTCAAGGTCTTCGTTGCCGCCATGTTCGAAATCGGCCAGAACACCGGTGACCGCGCGGGCGAATTCCAGCACTGGTATGAGCGGTACTGGAAGGACGCCAAGCCCATCCGCGTGCCGGGTGCCCTGCAACCGGTGTACTGCAACGCGGACGGCGTCTGCGGCGCCGTGCTGGGCATGGGCAAGGTCAATTCCTCGGCCTCGATGCAGGCCATTTTGCTGAACCCGGCGTTCGACTTTTCCCAGGCCTACTACCTCCTGACGGGTGTGGCGGGCACGCCGCCCTCGCGCGGCACCATCGGCGACGTGGTCTGGGGCACCTGGCTGATCGACTACGACCTGGGCCACCGCTGGGCGCCCGAAGAAAACACCCCGGGCGCCCCCACGTTCATGCCACGCAAAGGCTATGAGGACTACCGCCGCTTCCAGCTCAACCCGTCGCTGGTGGGCTGGGCGCTGCAGCTCTCGGCCGACACCCCGCTGCAGGACTCGGACAGCGCACGGGCCTACCGGCAGCGTTACCCGGATGCCGCCGCCCGGCGCGCTCCGGCCGTGGGCAAGGGGACGCACATGACCGGCGACACCTTCTTCCACGGTCCCGGACTGTCCAAAGAAGCGCAGTACATGGCCAAGCTGTACGGTGCCGACGACTACGTGATCACCGAAATGGAAGCTGCGGCCATCACCCTGGTGATCAAGCGCAGCCACGGGGTGGAGCGTGTGATGAGCCTGCGCGGCGCCGTCAATTTCGACCAGGGCAACCCGCGCGAGACCACACTGGCCCACCTGGACCCCAAGCCCGGCGAAACGGCCGGCGGCTTTGCCGAGACGGTGGGGAACATCGAGCGCGTGGGCTCGCGCATGGTCGACCACATCGTGACCCACTGGCCGCAATGGCAGGCCGGCGTGCCGCCGCGCTGACACCGCCATGCACGCCAGCGTCCTCCGGTACTTCATCGAGGTGGCCCGTTGCGGCTCGGTGCGCAAGGCATCGGAGCGGCTGCACGTGGCGGCCAGTGCCGTCAACCGGCAGATCCTGAACCTGGAGGACGAACTGGGCGTGGAACTGTTCGACCGGCTGCCGGGTGGCATGCGCCTGAACCCGGCCGGCGAACGGCTGCTGCGCCATGCGCAGGAGACGCTGCACGGCTACCAGGTGATGCGCACGGAGTTGGACGCGCTGCGGGGCGAGCGCAGCGGCCACGTCAAACTGGCGGCCATGGACTCGTGCTTCGAGGACCTGCTGCCCGCGGCGGTCGAGGACTTCTCGCAGATTTTTCCCGCCGTCACCTACACCATCATCTCGACGCAGCCGATGGAAGTGCCGCAACTGGTGGCCTCCGGCCAGGTGGACCTGGGCATCACGTTCGCGACCCGGCTGCCCGCCGGGGTCGTGACGGTCGCGCTGGCGCAACTGCCGCTGGGCGTCGTGATGGCGCCTGGCCACCCCCTGGCCTCGCAAGCCAGCGTTTCGCTGCGGGACTGCGCACGCCACCCCTTTTTGCGCTCGGGAACCCAGCCGGTGTTCGGCCCCACCTTGTCGGCCGAATACACCGCGTTCTGGGAAGCCATGGTGCCGGCCGCCACCTGCAACTCCACCCCCTTGCTCAAACGCCTGATCAAGGCGGGCAAAGGCATTTCGACCTTTTCCAAGATCGCACTGATCGAAGAACTGCGGCGGGGCGAACTGGTGTGGAAGCCGTTTGAACTGCCCGCGCTCAACAGGCTGCAGGTGGGCATCGTGGTGCCCAACCAGCGCACCCTGCCCCAGATCACCCAGAACTTCGTGGGACGGCTCGCGCGCCGCCTGACCCAACTCGAACAGGCGGCCGCCGCCACCTAGCGGCGGGCACTCAGACGCTCAGAACGGCATCTTGGGCATGCCCTTCATGCCCCCCATGCGCTTCATCATTTTCATGAGGCCGCCGCCCTTCATCTTTTTCATCATGCCCTGCATCTGCTCGAATTCCTTGAGCAGGCGGTTGACCTCCTGCACGTGCACGCCAGCACCGGCAGCGATGCGGCGTTTGCGGGTGGCCTTGATGATCTCGGGCTTGCGACGCTCGGCCAGCGTCATGCTGCAGATGATGCCTTCCTTGCGCTTGATGTCCTTCTCCGCGCGGCTCAGGTCGGCCTCGCTGGCCTTGGCGGCCAGGTTGCCGGGCAGCTTGTCCATGAGGCTGGACAGACCGCCCATCTGCTTCATCTGGCGCAACTGGTCGAGGAAATCGTTGAGGTCAAACCCCTCGCCGCTCTTGACCTTGGCCGCCAGCTTCTGCGCCGCCGCCATATCGACGCCGGCCGTGACCTGTTCGACCAGCGCCACGATGTCGCCCATGCCCAGGATGCGCCCGGCATGGCGATCGGCGTCGAACACCTCCAGCCCGTCGATCTTCTCGCTGACGCCCGCAAACTTGATCGGCGCGCCAGTGACCTGGCGCACCGACAGCGCAGCACCGCCACGCGAGTCGCCGTCCATCTTGGTCAGCACGATGCCGGTCAGCGGCAGCGCTTCCTTGAAAGCCTTGGCGGTGTTGACCGCGTCCTGACCCTGCATGGCGTCGACCACGAACAGGGTTTCCACCGGATTGAGCGCCGCGTGCAGGGTCTTGATTTCCTGCATCAGCGCTTCGTCGATGGCCAGGCGGCCGGCCGTGTCGACCAACAGCACATCGAAGAAGTGCTTCTTCGCGTAGTCCAGCGCGCTGCGGGCAATGTCCAGCGGTTTCTGGTCGGGTGTACTGGGGAACCACTCGGCACCGGCCTGGGCCGTGACGGTCTTGAGCTGTTCGATGGCGGCCGGGCGGTAGACGTCGCCCGAAACCGTCAGCACCTTCTTCTTGCGTTTTTCAATCAGGTGTTTGGCCAGCTTGGCGGTGGTGGTGGTCTTGCCCGCGCCTTGCAGACCGGCCATGAGGATCACCGCCGGCGGCTGCGCCGCCAGATTGAGATCGGCCACCCCCTCGCCCATGGTGGCGGCCAGCTCCTTGTTGACCACACTGACCAGCACCTGGCCCGGGGTGAGCGAGCCCACCACCTCGGCCCCCAGCGCCTTGTCCTTGACCCGCGCAATGAAGTCGCGCACCACGGGCAGCGCCACGTCTGCCTCCAGCAGGGCCATGCGAACCTCGCGCAACATGTCGGTGACGTTGCTCTCTGTGATGCGGGCCTGGCCCCGCATCTCTTTGACGATGCGGGAAAGGCGTTCGGAAAGGGCTGAGGCCATGGCGATCGGGTTCGGGGGTGGCTGGAGGCCGTGAGAAGGTCCACCGGAGGGACGCCGCAGACCGGGCGCCCGGCGGTCCGGGCCGTTAAACTGTGCGGAGGATTTTAGCCGGCCCTCCCTTTGCGCGGCGACTCGGTCCCTGCTCCATGCCCTTTCCGCCCCTGATCGCTTTGTCACTGGCCACGGCACTGGCTTACGCCCTGCTGGCCTATGCCTATCGGCGGCTCTCGCCGTCGGCCTCACGCTGGGCGCTTGCCAGCGTCTGGGTGCTGCACCTGCTGGTGCTGGCGCAGGGCCTGTTCGCCGAGCCGGCGCGCTTCGGCTTTGCGCCGGCGCTCTCGGTCACCGTGTGGCTGGTGCTCACGGTCTACGCGATCGAAAGCCGCCTGTACCCGCAACTGCGCGCGCGCTGGGCCCTGGCCGGTCTGGGATCGCTGGCAGTGATCCTGGCCATGCTCTTCCCCGGCCAGCACTACCCGAACCTGCAGTCGGCCTGGCTGCCGCTGCACTGGGCCCTGGGCATTGCGTCCTACGGCCTGATCGGTGCGGCGGTGGTCCACGCCTGGCTGATGCAGCGCGCCGAACAGGCGCTGCGCCAGGGCAAGACCGAAGAAAAGGCCATTCCCCTGCTCACGCTGGAGCGCCTGACCTTCCGCCTGCTGGCCGCCGGCTTCGTGCTGCTGAGCCTCACCCTGGTGGCCGGCGGCTGGTTCTCCGAACTGCTCAACCAGCGCTGGGTCTGGAACCACAAGACGGCGCTGTCGGTGCTTTCCTGGATCACCATCGGCATCCTGCTGCTCGGCCGCTGGCGCCTGGGCTGGCGCGGCCGCACGGCCGTGCGCATGCTCTACCTGGGCGCCGGCTTCCTGCTGCTGAGCTACGCCGGTTCGCGCTTCGTGCTCGAGGTTGTCCTGCACCGGGCCTGATCCCCTTGGTGGCCCACGCATGAAATACCTGCTCGTTCTGTTCGTCCTGCTGGTTGCGTTCTGGATCTGGCGCAACAACCGCCTTGACCGCCAGCCCCCGACCCAGCACGCACAACGGCCCGGCACGGGCGGCCAGCTCCAGGCCATGGTGGCCTGCACCCACTGCCAGACCCATGTGCCCGACAGCGAAGCGGTCCGCGACACCCACGGTCGGCCGTACTGCTGCCCGGAACATTTGCGCCAGGCCCGGGCCACCCCGCGGTGACGGAAGACGCCGACATGCGGTTCGAGGCCTCCTCCCATTTCGCCGCATCCCAGTTTGCCCCCTCGTGGTTCATCGGCGACGAGGGCCCGGCCGGGTCGGGCCACAGCGAGTCGCGCCAGCGTGGCTTCATCCGCCTGTGGCGGGCGTTCATGCGGGCCCGCGTCTTCATCGCGCTGGTGGTGCTGGCCCTGGAAGTGTTCGTGGTGGTCAACAACACCGGGGGGCCCGACTGGCTGGTGCTGCTGAGTTCGCTGCACCTGGCGGCGGCGCTGGCCGTGCTGCTGTGGATGCGGCCCGTCGGCATCGGCCCTGCGCTGCGGGTGCAATGGCTGGCCACCATCGGGGTCGATCTGGTCGTCTTTGCCGTGCTGCAGTACTTCCAGCAGGGCAGCATCAACTTCACGCCCCTGTTCGCGCTGCCGGTGCTGCTCGCCTCGATTCTCGGTACCCTGCTGCTGGGCCTGGGATCGGCGGCCTTCGTCACGCTCTACCTGCTGGCGGAAACCGCCACCAATGCCGGCCTGGTCGGCGATGCCTCGACGTCCCGCTTCCTGCAGGCCGGCCTGACCGGCACCGGGTTTTTCCTGGTGGCGATTCTGGCGCATCAGTTGGCCCTGCGCCTGGCCCGGGAAGAGGCGGTGGCGCAAAGCAGCCAGGCCGCCGCACGCACGCAGGCCCAGGTCAACGAACTCGTGATTGCCAGCCTCAGCGAAGGCGTGCTCGTGGCCGATACACACGGCGTGGTGCGCAACGCCAACCCCGCCGCCCTCGAAATGCTGATGGGCGACGGACACCCCCCCAACCCACGCCTGCTGCTGTCGGCCCGTCCGGGCTGGGAAAGCCTGGCGGAGCTGGTGAACCAGACCTTCCTGCTGGGGCACCCGATGGAGGCCGAACTGCGCGTCGACATCGACGAACTTACCCGCCACCGCCTGTACGCCCGCACCCGCCTCACAGCGACCGGCGGCAAACACCATACGGGCCTGTGTGTGCTGTTCCTCGAAGACCTGCGCGAGGTGGAGGCCCGCGTCCGGACCGAAAAACTCGCCTCCATGGGCCGCATGTCGGCGGCCGTCGCGCACGAAATCCGCAACCCGCTGTCGGCCATCACGCAGGCCAATGCCCTGCTGGACGAAGAGGTCGCCGATCCGTCCCAGAAACGCCTGACCCGGATGATCGAGCAGAACGCCCAACGGCTCTCCCGCATCGTCGACGACATCCTCAACGTGGCCCGCGCCCAGCCCAGTCAGGGTGACACCTCCACCCTCACCCCGCTGGACGCGGTGGTGCGGCAGATCACCCAGGAATGGACCCGCCAGGTGCAGGCCGGCCCTGCGCTGGGGGTGCATCTGCACGCGCCCGGCAGCCACGTGGGCTTCGACCCGGAACACTTGCGGCGTCTGCTGGTGAACCTGCTGGACAACGCACGCCGGCACGCCAGCGGCCAGCCCGCCTCGATCCGCGTGATCACCCAGCCGGCCGGCACCGAACGCATCCGGCTCTCGGTCTGGAGCGACGGCCTGCCGCTGGAAGCGAGCGTGCTCAAACACCTGTTCGAGCCGTTCTTTTCCTCCGAGAGCCGCTCCAGTGGCCTGGGCCTCTACATCTGCCGCGAACTGTGCGAGCGCTACGGCGCCCAGATCGCCTACCAGCGCAGTGTGCTCGACCAGCGCGAAGGCAACGAGTTCTATGTGCTCATGCCCAGCGGCGCCCCGTCGCAGCGCCAGCCGGCCCAGCAAAGCCTGGCCTACCCGCCGGCCGACTCGCAGCCTCCCCGCTCGCGCCCCATGCTGAGCCGCCCCAGCGAGCTGCCCCCTTCTCCCCCGCCGACGCCATGAATGCCGCCCCCCGCGCCTCGGTCCTTGTGGTCGACGACGAGCCCGACCTGCGCACTCTCTACGAACTGACCCTGCTGCGCGAGGGGCATGACGTGACCTCGGCCGCCGACCTCGCCGAAGCCCGCCACAGCCTGGCGTCGCGGCACTTCGATGTGCTGATCACCGACATGCGCCTGCCCGATGGCCTCGGGCTGGAACTGTTGCGCGAAGTCCAGGCCGGGCAACGCCCGGAACGCACCATCGTCATCACGGCCTACGGTTCGGCCGAAAACGCCGTCGAGGCGCTCAAGTCCGGCGCCTTCGACTACCTCACCAAGCCCGTGGACCTCAAACAGTTCCGCACGGCCGTGGTGGCGGCCCTGCAGAGCCAACATGGCGCCGGCCACGCCACCGAAGCCACCGCGCCCGCCCGCGCGGGAGAACAGGCCCTGGCCCGCCTGGTCGGCACCTCACAGGCCATGGCCCAGATCCGTGCCCGCATCGAAAAGGTCGCCACCAGCATGGCGCCGGTGCTGATCCTGGGCGAGTCGGGCACCGGCAAGGAACTCGTGGCGCGCGCGGTGCACGAATGCAGCCACCGCGCCAGCGGTCCCTTCGTCGCCGTCAACTGCGGCGCCATCCCCGAAAACCTGATCGAGGCGGAGTTCTTCGGCGCCCGCAAAGGCGCCTACACCGGGGCCAGCGCCGACCGCGAGGGCTACTTCCAGGCCGCGCGCGGCGGCACCCTGTTCCTGGACGAAATCGGCGACCTGCCACTGGCCATGCAAGCCAAGCTGCTGCGCGTGATCCAGGAGCGGCGGGTCCGCCCCCTGGGTGGCGTGCAAGAAGAAGCGGTGGACGTGCGCCTGGTCAGTGCCACCCACCGCGACCTGGCCACCATGGTGCGGCAGGACGGCTTCCGACAAGATCTGTTTTACCGGCTCAACGTGATCGAGTTGCGCCTGCCGTCCCTGCGGGAGCGGCGCGACGATCTGCCGCTCCTGGTGCACGCGCTGCTGCGGCGTGTCTGCGACGAATACGGCCAGCCCGCCCCGGCGATCTCGGCCCAGGCGATGGCCTGGCTGCAGTCGCGCGAACTGCCGGGCAATGTGCGCGAACTGGAAAACCTCCTGCAGCGAGCCCTGGCCCTGTGCGACGGACAGACGCTGGCGCCCGAGGATTTCGGCGATGACAGCCCGGACACCGTGCCCGATCCGCTGCCACCCGAACCGCCAGCGACGCACCCAGCCCCGCCGCAGGAAACACCGCCGCCGGACGCTGCCTTGCCCGAACCCAGCGCGGCGCTGCCGGCAGACCTGCAGGCCTACCTGGACGACCAGGAGCGCCAGATGCTGGTCAAGGCCCTCAGGGAAACCGACTACAACCGCACGGCGGCGGCGGCACGGCTCGGGTTGAACCTGCGCCAGATCCGCTACCGCATCCAGCGGCTGGGCATTGCCCTGCCCTCGGACGGCGCCGATGCCTTCCGCGACTGACCCCGCCACAGCCCGCCGCGGGGGCGCGCACTGGCAGCAGGGCTGGCTGGCCGAAGCGCGTGCCTGCCCCTCTCCCAACTTCGGGCCGCGACCGGCGGGCGCGGTCATCGATCTCATCGTGGTGCACTCCATCAGCCTGCCTCCCGGCACCTACGGCGGGCCCGAAGTCGAACAGCTCTTCACCAACACCCTCGACTGGGACGCACACCCCTACTTCGCGACCATTCGCGGCCTGGAGGTTTCGGCGCACTTCTTCATTCGCCGCACGGGTGAATTGATCCAGTTCGTCAGCGCGGACGACCGCGCCTGGCACGCTGGCGCGTCGCACTGGCGTGGCCGCAGCCAGTGCAACGACGACTCCATCGGCGTCGAACTGGAAGGCCTCGAAGGCGAGCGGTTCGAACCGGCGCAGTACCAGGCGCTGGTGCGGCTGTGCCGCGCCCTCAAGACGCACTACCCCATCGACCACGTCGCCGGCCACGAGCACATCGCTCCCGGCCGCAAGCTGGACCCCGGACCGGGCTTCGACTGGCCCCGGCTGCGACGGTCACTGCGCTGGCCGCTGCACCGTTTTCCCGCCAGCGCCCGCTGAGCCTCGTCGAAGGCACCACCACCCAGCATTGGTGCGGCATTCCGGGGCAAATCGTCCTGCATCGCACGCGTCGCAAGGTATCCCTGGCCACAGCGCCCGGAGCACGGCACCTGCGGCCACGACCAGTCTCTCCAGCAAGCACCGGCGCGGGCCTTTGCCCGTCTCAATGACGCCCGGCTCACCGATCAAAGAAATTTCCCCACACACTACCGGTAGTGGCTTGAACCACGCATACACACCAGATATAGTGTGCCCTGCTCAAACACCTTGGTCCGCCACCGCCTCACGGCGATGCCCGCAGCGACCACCGGAAACGGCCATTGCCAGCCAGGACCGGCCCCCGACAACACCAACACAAGAGGAACCATGCAAACCACACCCTCCACCGCACCGTCGTCCGTCGCGCCCACGTTCCTGGCGGCAGGGCCTGGCGCCGAAACGCTTCAGGGCACGGCGTCGCCCTATGCCCACTACCAGATCATTCGACGCAATGGTGCGGTGGTGCATTTCGAGCCCGGCAAGATCGCGGTGGCGATGATGAAGGCCTTCCTGGCCGTGCACGGCACCCAGGGTGCGGCGTCCGCCAGCGTGCGCGAAACCGTCGACGCCCTCACCCAGAACGTGGTCCGTGCGCTGATGCGTTCGCGCCCGGGCGGCGGCACCTTCCACATCGAGGACGTGCAGGACCATGTGGAACTGGGCCTGATGCGTGGCGGCCACCACGAAGTGGCGCGCGCCTACGTGCTCTACCGCGAACGCCGCACCCAGGAGCGCGCCCGCCAGGGCGAGGCCACCCAGCCCGCCGAAAGCCTGTTGCATGTGATCGACCACGGTCAGCGCGTGCCCCTGGACCTGCCGCGCCTGAACGCGCTGATCGAGGCCGCCTGCGCCAACCTGGGCGCCGACGTCCAGGCCGCCCCCATCGTGGCCGAAACCAAGCGCAACCTGTACGACGGCGTGCCGATGGAAGAGGTCTACAAGGCCGCCATCCTGGCCGCGCGCACGCTGATCGAAAAAGACCCTGACTACACCTACGCCACGGCCCGCCTGCTGCTGCACACCATCACCAAGGAAGTGCTGGGCGAGGACGTGCCCGGCACCGAACTGGCGACCCGCTACGCCGACTTTTTCCCACAGGCCATCAAGAAGGGCGTCGAGGCCGAACTGCTCGACGACAAGCTGCTGCAGTTCGACCTGCCGCGCCTGGCGGCAGCCCTCAAACCGGAACGCGACCTGCAGTTCGACTACCTGGGTCTGCAGACCCTGTACGACCGCTACTTCCTGCATGTCAGAAAGACCCGCATCGAGCTGCCGCAGATCTTCTTCATGCGGGTGGCCATGGGCCTGTCGCTCAACGAGATCGACCGCGAAGCCCGCGCCATCGAGTTCTACGAGGTGCTGTCCTCGTTCGACTTCATGTCGTCCACGCCCACGCTGTTCAACAGCGGCACGCGCCGTTCGCAGCTGTCGAGCTGCTACCTGACCACCGTGCCCGACGACCTGGACGGCATCTACGAAGCCATCAAGGAAAACGCGCTGCTGTCCAAGTTTGCCGGCGGCCTGGGCAACGACTGGACACGCGTGCGCGCGTTGGGCAGCCACATCAAGGGCACCAACGGCGAATCGCAGGGCGTGGTGCCCTTCCTCAAGGTGGTGAACGACACAGCCGTCGCCGTGAACCAGGGCGGCAAGCGCAAGGGCGCCGTCTGCACCTACCTGGAAACCTGGCACCTGGACATCGAAGAATTCCTGGAACTGCGCAAGAACACCGGCGATGACCGCCGCCGCACCCACGACATGAACACCGCGAACTGGATTCCCGACCTGTTCATGAAGCGCGTGATGGAGAAAGGCGACTGGAGCCTGTTCTCGCCCAGCAACGTGCCCGACCTGCACGACAAGTTCGGCGCCGACTTCGAGCAGGCCTACCTGGCCTACGAAGAGAAAGCCGCGCGCGGCGAGATCAAGCCCTACAAGAAGATCCCCGCGACCGACCTGTGGCGCAAGATGCTCTCGATGCTGTTCGAGACCGGCCACCCCTGGATCACCTTCAAGGACGCCTGCAATGTGCGCTCGCCCCAGCAGCACGCCGGCGTGGTGCATTCGTCCAACCTCTGCACCGAGATCACGCTCAACACCAGCGACACCGAAACCGCCGTGTGCAACCTGGGCTCGGTGAACCTGCTTCGCCACCTGGTCGATGGCCCCAACGGCAAGGACCTCGACCACGCCAAGCTTCGCAAGACCATCAACACGGCCATGCGCATGCTCGACAACGTGATCGACATCAACTACTACGCGGTCAAGAAAGCCCGCGACTCCAACCTGCGCCACCGCCCGGTGGGCCTGGGCCTGATGGGCTTCCAGGACGCCCTGTACGAGCTGCGCATTCCCTACGCCTCCGACGCCGCGGTGGAATTTGCCGACCGTTCGATGGAAGCCATCTGCTACTACGCCTACTGGGCCTCGACCGAACTGGCCAGCGAACGCGGCCGCTATTCGAGCTTCAAGGGCTCGCTGTGGGACCGCGGCGTGCTGCCGCTCGATTCGCTGGACCTGCTGGCCCAGCAGCGCGGCGGCTATGTCGATACCAACCGCGCCGCCACCCTGGACTGGGACGCGCTGCGCCAGAAGATCGCGCGCGACGGCATGCGCAACTCCAACTGCGTCGCCATCGCCCCGACCGCCACGATCTCCAACATCATCGGCGTGGACGCCTCGATCGAGCCTTGCTTCGGCAACCTGTCGGTCAAGTCCAACCTCTCGGGCGAGTTCACGGTCATCAATGGCTACCTGGTCAAGGACCTGAAACGCCTGGGCCTGTGGGACGACGTGATGGTGATGGACCTCAAGCACTTCGACGGCTCGCTGCGCGCCATCGACCGCGTGCCGCAAGACATCAAGGCCCTGTACGCCACCGCCTTCGAAGTCGAGCCGACCTGGCTCGTCGAAGCCGCAGCGCGGCGGCAGAAGTGGATCGACCAGGCGCAGAGCCTGAACATCTACATGGCCGGCGCCTCGGGCAAGAAGCTCGATGAGACCTACAAGCTCGCCTGGCTGCGCGGCCTCAAGACCACCTACTACCTGCGCACCACCTCGGCCACGCAGGCCGAAAAGTCCACGGGCCGCGCGGGCCAGCTCAACGCGGTCTCGGCCCACTCGGCCGAAGTCGCGGCAGCGGCACCGGTGATCGCGGCGGTCGAGGCTGCCATCGAACCGGCCACCGACATCAAGTTCTGCGCCATCGACGACCCGGGCTGCGAGGCCTGCCAATAAACCCCAACGCCATGCAACGGGGTGTTCACGATCCGCCGATTCCATCGCGCAATCGATGCGACACAGCAACACCCCGCTCGCGCCACGAATGCAATGCCTTGGATTTAGTTGCCGTGGCTTCGAGACCCTTCGATAATCCGCTGAATTGGATGGACCTATGCTGACCTGGGACGATCACGTCACACCCACCGCCAAGCCCGCACCCTTGAACCCGGCTTCTCAAACGCCGGCCGTGCCCTCCGCTTCCTCCCTGTCATCGGCCCGTGCGCCAGTTGCACCGTCTGCCCGTGCCGACGGTCACAGCGAGCAGCGCCGCGTCAACGTGGCCGACAAGCGCATCATCAACGCCCAGACCGACGTCAACCAACTGGTGCCGTTCAAGTACAAATGGGCCTGGGAAAAATACCTCGCCACCTGCGCCAACCACTGGATGCCGCAGGAAGTGAACATGAGCCGCGACATCGCGCTCTGGAAAGACCCCAACGGCCTGAGCGAAGACGAGCGCCGCATCATCAAGCGCAACCTCGGGTTCTTTGTCACCGCCGATTCGCTGGCCGCCAACAACATCGTGCTCGGCACCTACCGCCACATCACGGCGCCCGAATGCCGCCAGTTCCTGCTGCGCCAGGCCTTCGAAGAGGCCATCCACACCCACGCCTACCAGTACATCGTGGAATCGCTGGGACTGGACGAAGGTGAAATCTTCAACGCCTATCACGAGGTCTCCAGCATCCGCGACAAGGACGAGTTCCTGATCCCGTTCATCGATGCGATCATGGACCCGAACTTCCACACCGGCACCCCCGAAACCGACCAGACCTTGCTCAAGAGCCTGATCGTGTTCGCCTGCCTGATGGAAGGCCTGTTCTTCTACGTCGGCTTCACGCAGATCCTGGCGCTGGGCCGGCAGAACAAGATGACCGGTGCCGCCGAGCAGTACCAGTACATCCTGCGCGACGAGTCGATGCACTGCAATTTCGGCATCGACCTCATCAACGCCATCAAGCTCGAAAACCCGATGCTGTGGACCCCGCAGTTCAAGGCCGAGATCAAGGAGCTTTTCCTCAAGGCGGTGGACCTCGAGTACCGCTACGCTGAAGACACCATGCCGCGCGGCGTGCTGGGTCTCAACGCCTCCATGTTCAAAGGCTATCTGCGCTACATCGCCAACCGGCGCGCCACGCAGATCGGCCTCGACCCCCTGTTCCCCAACGAAGAAAACCCGTTCCCCTGGATGAGCGAGATGATCGATCTCAAAAAGGAGCGCAATTTCTTCGAGACCCGTGTCATCGAATACCAGTCCGGTGGTGCCCTGTCCTGGGATTGACGCCTCTTCCGCTGCTTTCATGAACACCCGTTCACCGAAACCTTCCCACCCGCGTCTGCTGACCGGCTGGGCGGTTTCGTCACCAGATTCAACGCCCTGCCGCCATCCGTGGGTGCACCCGCCTGGCGGCAAGGCCTTGAATCGCTTCCGCGAAATGTTTTCGCGCGAAGTGCTCTTTGCAACTTGATCAAGGAGAAAACAATGGCAACTGCGAAGAAGGCCGCCCCGGCCAAGAAGGCCGCCCCGGCCAAGAAGGCCGCCCCGGCCAAGAAGGCCGCTCCGGCCAAGAAGGCCGCTCCGGCCAAGAAGGCCGCTCCGGCCAAGAAGGCCGCCCCGGCCAAGAAGGCCGCTCCGGCCAAGAAGGCCGCTCCGGCCAAGAAGGCCGCTCCGGCCAAGAAGGCCGCTCCGGCCAAGAAGGCCGCTCCGGCCAAGAAGGCCGCTGCTCCGGCGAAGAAGGCCGCTGCTCCGGCGAAGAAGGCTGCTGCTCCGGCGAAGAAGGCCGCTGCTCCGGCGAAGAAGGCCGCTGCTCCGGCGAAGAAGGCTGCTGCTCCGGCGAAGAAGGCTGCTGCTCCGGCGAAGAAGGCTGCTGCTCCGGCGAAGAAGGCCGCTCCGGCCAAGAAGGCTGCCCCCGCAAAAAAAGCCGCGCCGGCTAAAAAGCCGGCTGCCCCAGCGGCCCCAGCAGCTCAAACCAAGCTGAATCCCCAGGCTGCCTGGCCGTTCCCGACGTCCAGCAAGCCCTGATTCAACAGGTTTGAACCTGAAAGCCCGGCGCAAGCCGGGCTTTTTTTCTGGGTGCAGGCCATCGCGGCCTCATTGCCTTTGGACCTGTCTTTACGCGGAAGGCAACCGGTAGTTCTGCCCACCGCGGCTGGCGATCTTCAGAGCACCCATGCGATTGCCCAGCTCGGCACAGCGCACCAAAGACCACCCTTGCAACAAGCCGTGCAGCAGCGCGGCCCGGAATGCATCCCCACATCCGGTCGGGTCAACCACCGCGTCGACCAACACACCCGGCACGCGGGTCACCTGCCCATCGGCATAGACATCGCAGCCCTGCTCACCCAAGGTGACCAACAAACCGGCCACTTCGGCCGCCAAGGCCTCCAGCGACAGCCCCGTACGGTCACTGAGCATGCGCGCTTCGTAGTCGTTGACCGCCACCCAGCGTGCCTGCTGGACGAACTGGCGCAACTCGTCACCGTTGAACATCGGCAGCCCCTGTCCGGGATCAAAGATGAAGGGCACACCGGCTGCAGCCAACTGCCGGGCGTGGTCGATCATCGCGTCACGCCCATCGGGCGCAATGATGGCCAGCTTGACCCCGGCATCGAGTGGAACAGCCGTCTGGTGGGCCAGCGACATGGCGCCGGGGTGGAAGGCCGTGATCTGGTTGTTGTCGCGGTCGGTCATGATCATCGCCTGCGCGGTATAGGCCTGCTCGCTCACCCCCACTGCCCGGGTGTCGACACCCAGCGACACCAGGCGCTGCACATAGTCCTGCCCGTCGTTGCCCAGCATCGCCAGCGGCATGGCCGGCGAACCCAGTTGCCGCAAGCCGTAGGCGATGTTGCCGGCGCAACCACCGAACTCTCGGCGCATGCCCGGCACCAGGAAGGACACGTTGAGGATATGCAGTTGATCCGGCAGGATCTGTTCGGCGAAGCGACCTTCGAACGTCATGATGGTGTCGAAAGCCAGCGAGCCGCAGATGAGGATGGACATGGGTCGTGATCAGACAGTCAGGGGTAAAAAACCAGGGCCCGATAACCGGTCATGGCGGTCGTGGGTTCCTGGGCGAGCTTCAGGCTGAGCGTGACCGGCAGGCGCGCGCCCGGCGCCAGGCTCTCGGGGCGCCCCGGCAGCTCGGCCGGCAAAAACACCCGGCGTGCCAGCACCTGGTCGCGCAGATCGGTCAGACTCAGCTCCAGCGCCGGCATGGCCACCGCGGCCGACGCGTTGTTCTTCAGCACCAGCTCGAACCCGTACATATCGCCCACGCGGCGCACGAGGCTGGAGCTTTCGATGACCACCGCGTCCAGGTGTTGCAGAGGCTGGATCGCGCATTGCCAAGGCTTGCACAGGGTTTCCAGCCACGGCCGAAGACCTGGATAGGCCGCAGCCCAGCGGTCCCGCTCGTGCAACGCCACCTGGGTCAACAGGGCCATGCCGAGCAAGAGCGCCCCAATGAGCAGCCCCGAACGGACCACGGGCAGGCGCCAGAAAGCCTGCTTGCGGGCCTGGCGCACAAAACCCGGCTCGGCGGCCACGGGTGCGTGCCGTTCACCTTCCGACGACGGTGGCCGGGTCACGGAAGTTATCGGCGACGCTGACGTCTCCGGCACAGCAGGGACGTCGGGCGCGCGCGCGGCGGCGACCATCACCGCCTTCTGCGGCACCACAAAAGGTTCGGCAGCGTTCTGGGCAGAGCCGGTCTCGGTCTCGGTCTCGGTCTCGGGCTCGGGCTCGGGCTCGGGCTCGGGCTCGGGCTCGGGCTCGGGCTCGGGCTCGGGCTCGGGACGCGCGGCGGCGGCAAAGGCCGCCAGCTCTGCGTGGAAATCGTCTACACCGGGAAGCAGGCTGTCGGCGGCGGACCGCTCGGCGACCGGGCCCGACGACCACGATGCCCCGGGTGGCACGGTCAATGGCTCCGGTTCATGATCCAGCAGCACATCGATGCCGTGCGCCGCAGCAGGCTGCTTGGCAAGGAGGACGGCCGGCGGCGACGGCTCGGGTGAGGGCATCACCAGCCAATCCGCATCGTCTTCTCGGGGGGACGGGGGATCAGCCACCGGGGGGACAGGCGTGGACTCCTGCTTGGCCGCGGGTTCGAGCATGTCCAGGTACAGCGTGGCGTCAAACACGTCCGCACAGTGCCCGCAACGCACCCAGCCGTCGGAAATTTTCAACTGGTCCGGGACGACCTTGAAGGCCGTGCCGCAGGCCGGGCAACGCGTGATGAACCCCATGCAGCGATTATTGCAGCAGGGCTATCCCGACCGGCGTGCCACGCGGCCCTCAGGCCTTGCGTGCCGTCATCAGGATCCAGCCCTCTTCTTCGTCGCTGACGGACAGGGACACCCAGGGCGAGTACGCCGCGCGCAGTTCATCGGCCTGGCGCGACAGGATGCCCGCGAGCACCAGATACCCGCACTCGCGCACGTGGGCGCACAGCAAGGGTGCCAGCACTTTCAGCGGCGTCGCCAGAATGTTGGCCAGCACCAGGTCGTAGACCCCCTGGGCAGCATCGGGCAACCCGGCGGTCAGCTGTACATGGTTGGCCGACGCATTCAGGCGCGTGGCTTCCACCGCTGCCGGGTCGATGTCCACGGCGTCCAGATGCCGCGCACCGAATTTGGCCGCACCGATGGCCAGAATGCCCGAGCCACAGCCGTAGTCCAGCACGCGTGGCTGGTCGTGTCCTTGCGCGGCGATCCAGCGCAGGCACATGCGCGTGGTCGGGTGGGTGCCGGTCCCGAAGGCCAGTCCCGGGTCCAGGCGGATGACCTGCTGCGCGGCAGCCGGCGGCTCGTGCCAGCTCGGCACGATCCAGAACGACGGGGTGATCTCCACCGGGTCGAACTGCGACTGCGTCAGCCGCACCCAGTCCTGCTCGGCCACGGGCTGCACGCCCAGCACCTCGCAGCCGTCGAAAAAATCCTGCGCCTGCAGCAGTTGCGCCGCATCGCGGGCCGCGGCTTCCGTGGCGAACAGCGCCTGCACGCGGGAACGCTGCCAGCCCTCTTTCGGCGGCGGCATGCCGGGTTCGCCGAACAGCGCCTGCTCGGCCGGCGTGAGCGCGTCGGCATCCTCCACCGACACGCTCAGCGCGTCCAGCGCGTCCAGCGCCTCGCCCAGGTTCTCGATCGCGGATTCCGGCGCCAGAAGCACCAATTCAAACAAGGATGACATGGCCAGACACCAAAAGAGAAACGCCCCGCGGGCGGGGCGTCGGGATCATCAGCGCTCGTGCTGCGAGAGCCAGTGCTCCAGGTAGTGGATGTTGGTTCCCCCGGCGGAGAAGCTGGCATCGACCATCAGCTCGCGATGCAGGGGGATATTGGTCTTGATGCCTTCGACCACCGTCTCGGCCAGCGCCGTGCGCATGCGCGCCAGCGCCTGCTCGCGGGTGTCCCCGTGCACGATGATCTTGCCGATCATCGAGTCGTAGTTCGGTGGCACGAAATAGTTGGTGTAGACGTGCGAGTCCACGCGCACCCCGGGGCCGCCCGGTGCGTGCCAGGTGGTGATGCGACCCGGCGACGGCACAAACTTGTACGGGTCCTCGGCGTTGACCCGGCATTCGATGGCATGACCACGCAGCTGGATCTGCCGCTGGGTGAACGGCAGCTTCTCACCGGCCGCCACCGCGATCTGCGTGCGCACGATGTCAATGCCCGTGATCAGCTCGGTGACCGGGTGCTCGACCTGCACGCGCGTGTTCATCTCGATGAAGTAGAACTCACCGTTTTCGTAGAGGAACTCGAAAGTGCCGGCACCGCGATAGCCGATCTTCTTGCAGGCCGCGGCGCAACGGTCGCCGATCTTCTCGATCAGACGGCGGGCAATGCCCGGCGCCGGCGCTTCTTCGATCACTTTCTGGTGGCGCCGCTGCATGGAGCAGTCGCGCTCGCCCAGATAGACCGCGTTGCGGTGCGTATCGGCCAGGATCTGGATCTCGATGTGGCGCGGGTTCTGGAGAAACTTCTCCATGTAGACCTCGGGGTTGCCGAACGCAGCCCCCGCTTCTGCCTTGGTGGTCTGCACAGCATGGATCAGCGCCGCTTCCGTGTGAACCACACGCATGCCGCGTCCGCCACCGCCGCCGGCCGCCTTGATGATCACCGGGTAACCCACCGACTTGGCGATGCGCTTGATCTGGGCCGGATCGTCCGGCAGGGCACCGTCGGAGCCGGGCACGCAGGGCACACCGGCCTTGATCATGGCCTGCTTGGCCGACACCTTGTCGCCCATCAGGCGGATGGAGTCGGGCGTGGGACCGATGAAGGTGAAACCGCTCTTTTCCACGCGCTCGGCAAAGTCGGCGTTTTCCGACAGGAAGCCATAACCCGGGTGAATGGCCTCGGCGTCCGTCACTTCGGCCGCCGAGATAATGGCCGGCATGTTGAGGTAGCTCTGGGCCGACTGCGCCGGGCCGATGCAGACCGCCTCATCCGCCAGACGCACGTATTTGGCGTCGCGGTCGGCCTCCGAATAGACCATCACCGCCTTGACGCCCAGTTCGCGGCAGGCGCGCTGGATACGCAGGGCGATTTCGCCTCGATTGGCGATCAGGATTTTCTTGAACATGGGCTCAGCAAAGCCTTATTCGATGACGAACAGGGGCTGGCCGTATTCCACCGCCTGGCCGTTTTCGACCAGCACCTGGGTGATCGTGCCGGACTTGTCGGCCTCGATTTCGTTGAGGATTTTCATGGCCTCGACGATGCAGATCGTCTCGCCTTCCTTCACCGTGGCACCCACCTCGGCAAACGGCTTGGCACCGGGGCTGGATGCGCGGTAGAACGTGCCCACCATGGGCGACTTGACGATGTGCCCAGCCGGCACGCTGGCCGCTGCCGGCGCCACGGCCGCCACCTCGACCGCCGGAGCGGGCACCGGGGCCACCGGCGCAGCGGCGGGAGCCATCGCGTACGTCACCGGCGCGGCCAGGCCTCCGGGCATGCCTTTGACGATGCGCACCTTGCCTTCCGCCTCGGTGATTTCCAATTCCGACACGTTCGACTCGGACACCAGGTCGATCAGTGTCTTGAGTTTTCTCAGATCCATGATTTCTCCAACGAAATTCCCTTAAACCAACTCATCTTCATGCATCTTTCAGCAAAATGAAACAAAGAGTGGCATTTGACGGGGTGCCGCAGTGTACACGAACGCCAAGGGGTGCGGTGTGCGCTCTCCGGCGCAACAGATTTTGTCGCGCAAGGGGGTGCCGAATTTACCGCGATTTGGCCAATTTTGGCAGGTGATAGACAAACGGTAGCCGCATGCAAACCATCACCCCAATTGGGCCCATTGATCCAGGTCCGCCTCGGACACTTTGCCGATTTTTCGATGCAGAACCCGCCCTTCGGCCCCGAACACCACGGTGTAGGGCAGCCCGCCTGACGGGTTGCCCAGGCGCCGGCTGAGCTCGGTGCCCCCCAGGCCAGCCATGGCGACAGGAAAACGCAGCGGCAACTTCTGCACGAACTGGCGCACGGCGCTGGGTTGATCCACCGCCAGGCCCACCACCTGCCAGCCCTGCCCCGACCGGGCCTCGTGGAAGCGGTTCAGCAAGGGCAACTCTTCGACACAGGGTGGGCACCAGGTGGCCCAGAAGTTGACCAGCAAGGGGCGCCCCTGGAACATCGACATCGCCACCGGCGCGCCCTGCGGGTCGTCCAGTTGCAGCGCCCAGAACGCGGCTTCAGCCTCGGAAAACACCGGCCCGGGGCGGTAGCGCCACCAGGCCACACCGGCACCGGCCGCCGCTGCGGCCCCGCCCACCGCGATCCAGCCAGCGAGGGCGCGCCGACGCGGCGTCATGCGGACTCTCCCGGCGGCGCCATCAGCGCACGCAGGGCCCTGGCGTCGCCACGGGGCTTGCGCCCCTGGGTATCGGGCTTGAGCGCGCCGCGCACATCATCGCGGTCATGGGCCATGAGATGAATGAGCACAGGGCCCAGCTCCTGACTGCGGACGCGCACCGTCAGTACGTCCACCAGCTCACCTTTCCAGCCCGTCACCGAACCAGGCTGGTAATCGATTCGCAGATCCATCAGGCGCCACTCGAGCGATTTCGGATCGTCACAGAACAGTTGGAGATAGATGTCACTGTGTTGTGTGGCGGTGCCGTGCCAGACGGCCCCGCCCACATGGGGCTGAAACTCAGCCAGCCGGTCCATCCAGTGCAGCGCCAGTTCGCGCAGCGCCTGCAACTGCACCGGCTGCGTATCGGCGCAGAACACCGCAATGTGCTCACGCACCGCGGCATCCAGTTGCGCGTTGTCGGGCCAGGGCCCGCGTGGCGAAACCCCCAGCTGACGGCCAGCCTGGCGCTTGGCCGCAGCGTATTCCAGACCGTCTTCCACCACCAGGCGGGCTGCCACTGCAGCGATTTCAGCCAGGCCGTCGGCCGGCGAATGAAGAGCAACCATCCCGCCATTGTGCCGGCTCGGGCACGCACCCGCCAGAAACCCCGGACAGACCCGCCAGCGCCTGGGGTCGCCCCTAGAATCCGGGGCCATGCATATTCATATATTGGGCATCTGCGGCACCTTCATGGGAGGCCTTGCCGCCCTGGCCCGCGAGGCCGGCCACCGCGTCACCGGCTGCGACGCCGGGGTCTACCCCCCCATGAGCGACCAGTTGCGGGCGCTGGGCATCGATCTCATCGAGGGGTTCGACGCCGATCAATTGGCCTTGGCCCCCGACGTGTTCGTCATCGGCAACGTGGTCAGCCGGGCGCGCCTGCCAGATGGTTCGCCCAAATTCCCGCTGATGGAGGCCATCCTCGACGCCGGTGTGCCCTATACCAGCGGCCCCCAATGGCTGGCCGAACACGTGCTGCAAGGCCGCCATGTGTTGGCCGTGGCCGGCACGCACGGCAAGACCACCACCACGTCGATGCTGGCCTGGGTGCTGGAAGCCAATGGCCTGCATCCGGGCTTTCTGGTCGGGGGCGTCCCGATGAATTTCGGCGTTTCGGCGCGCCTGGGTGGACAGACCTCGACCAGCGAAAGCCGTTTCGCCACCGGATCGCCCCAAAGTGGCGCAGCGTGGGGGCCCACGTTCGTCATTGAGGCCGATGAGTACGACACCGCGTTCTTTGACAAGCGCAGCAAGTTCGTGCACTACCGGCCGCGCACGGCCATCCTGAACAACCTGGAGTTCGACCACGCGGACATCTTTCCGGATCTGGCCGCGATCGAGCGCCAGTTCCACCACCTGGTGCGCACCGTGCCCGGCACCGGCCGCGTGGTGACCAACGGCCTCGAAGAGAGCCTGGACCGCGTGCTGCACCAAGGTTGCTGGAGCGAGGTGCGCAGCTTCGGCGCAGCGGTCAGCGACTTCACGGCCCACGGCGAGCCTCACGCCTTCGATGTGCACCGGCGCGGCGAACCGGTGGCGCGCGTCGAATGGTCACTGACCGGTCAGCACAACCAGCTCAATGCGCTGGCGGCCATCGCCGCGGCCGAACACGTGGGCGTGACACCGGCCGATGCGGCCCGAGCGCTGGGCAGTTTCCAGAATGTGCGTCGCCGCATGGAGGTGCGTGGGACCGTGGCGCGGGACGGCCAGCCCCCCCTCACGGTCTACGACGACTTCGCCCACCACCCCACCGCCATCCGCACCACGCTCGACGGGCTGCGTCGCAAGCTGGGCACCGACAGCGACGCAGGGCGCATCCTCGCCGTGTTCGAGCCACGCAGCAACACCATGAAGCTGGGCACAATGAAGGCCCAACTGCCCTGGAGCCTGGAGCCGGCCGACCTGGCCTTCTGCCACACGGGCGGGCTCGACTGGAACGCCGAGGAAGCGCTGGCGCCCATGGGCGCCAGGGCCCAGGTGGCGCCCGACGTCGACACCCTGATCACCCAGATCCGCGCTGCGGCACGCCCCGGCGACCACATCGTTTGCATGAGCAACGGGGGGTTTGGCGGCATCCACCAGCGCCTGCTGAACGCGCTCGCTCGCGCCTGAGACCTGCCGCGAGCCGAACCTCAGTAGCCGACGGTCAGCGCCGGCAGGTCCACGGTCACCACGGGTTTGGCCAACGCGGCACTGGCCGCCCGCGCAAAGGCCATGGCCCAGGCCCGGTGCGCAGGGTCGCGAAAACGGGCTTCCCCGGCGGCCTGCGCCACACTCAGCACCTTGTCGGCCGTGAGCACCTTGCCCGTCAGCCGGATCGGTTCACACCCGAAAAAGGTGAACTGCTCGTCCAGCCAAGCGCGCGCCTGGTCATGCGGCAGGGGCTGCTGCTCTTCCAGGTCGAACGGGTAGACGGCGGTATCGCTCCATTTCACGGTGAGTTGGCTGCGCATGACGGGATCCTTGGTGGTCAAAACGAACGGCCCCCATTGTCGGCCGCGCGGCGCGCGCCGACTGCCGCTGGCACGACTATTTGAGGGTTCCTCCGGATGGGACATCCCCGCCCCCAGCCGCTCCATGACAGAACCCCCATCAGGGAGCGGCTCAAGCCGGCGGCGGATCCAGGGGCCGGCGCAGCGGCGAATGCACGGCATCGTAAAGTGGCAGGGTCGACCCGGCAGGCGCTGACCGCGCCGAGGGCGCCGCCAGCGCGCCCTCGGCACCTGGAGTCAGTTGCGCCACGGCCTCCCGGGCCTGCAACTCGGCCCGCCGGGCGCTGTCGCTGTCGGTGGTCAGCGCACCGGCGTAATAGAGCGCGGCCAGATGGTGCGCTACCGACGACAAGGGCGCGTCCACCCGCTGGCGCAAGGCATCCAGGGTGTCTGGCGCCGCCAGCAGGGCGCGCATCAGTGCCAGATGCAGTTCATCGAACCAGCGCACCGGCATGAGGGGCACACGGCGCAGGTAGATCCGCCGGTCCCGGTAACGCGGCGGCAGGATATCGAGCCGCGTGCGCACGGCATAGGTCCACATGACCCGCTGTAGCGGCAACCGGATGAAGGCCGGCGGAATCTCGACCGGACTGCCCGGCGCCTGGCGAACCCACTGCGCCATGGCCAAGTCCACCGGACGTGCCGGCACCAGCAGGCCCGCTTGCCAGCGCCGGAAATCGATCACGGCCAGCAGGCGCTCCTCATGCAGCAGATGCACCACCGCCCCTTTGTGGGCGCCCATGCGGCGCACCACTTCGCCCCCCAGCGCAAACTGGCTGCGCAGCGGACGCAACCAGGCTTCGAACCGCTGCAGACGCTGACGCACGGCGGCTTCGTCATCGGCCTCGAAGAACTCGGCGGAGGCAAAGCCCACCGGCAGCGGGCAGGCAAAGGCCAGCGGCCGATCCACCTCGGCCCGGTTGAGCAACCACCGCTCGCCGCTGCCGAACGGGTGGTGGATGACGACACCGTCCCGCCCGTGCACCGCCACGGCACCTCCCCGGATCATCCAGGCGTCTGCCCTGTGCGGATCGCCACACAGCCAGGCCGGCCAGCCTGGCTGCACCTGCGCCACCCATGCCGTCAGCCGTGCCTGTGCCGCGGGGTCAAACCCCAACAACCCCAGACGCAATACCGGCTGCTCCACACCGACTCCTCTTCGCCCGCCTCGCAAGGCACCATGCCCCTGTCGCGATCACGTGGCTTGTGGCACCCCAGCATAGCGGTGCTCCCGGCCCGTCTCAACGGGTTCGGCCTCCGGGTGCGAGACACATTGCACGAACAGGAGCCTTAAAAAGGGGCCGATCAGCCCCGGCGGCGGCTAACCGCCTGCGCCAGCTCTTCGAGCGCCTGCAGCGAATCGTCCCAGCCCAGGCAGGCATCGGTGATGCTCTGGCCGTACACCAGCCCGTCCACGGCGTCCTTGCCCGGCGTGAATTTCTGGGCGCCGGCCTCGATGTGGCTCTCGATCATGACCCCGAAGACGCTGGTCGATCCGCCCGCAATCTGTGCCCCGATGTCGCGCGCCACATCGAGCTGCTTTTCATGCTGCTTGCTGCTGTTGGCGTGACTGCAATCGACCATCAGGCGCGGCGTGAGCTTGGCCGCTTCGAGCTCTTTGACCGCCGCCGCCACGCTGCCGGCGTCGTAATTGGGTGCCTTGCCCCCGCGCAGGATGACGTGACAGTCTTTGTTCCCATGGGTCTGCACGATGGCCACCTGGCCGTTCTTGTGCACCGACAGGAAGTGGTGACCGCGCGCAGCCGCCTGGATGGCGTCGGTGGCGATCTTGATGTTGCCGTCGGTGCCGTTCTTGAAGCCGATGGGCGCCGACAGGCCCGAGGCCAGTTCGCGGTGCACCTGGCTTTCGGTGGTGCGCGCCCCGATGGCGCCCCAGGCGATCAAATCCCCGATGTACTGCGGGCTGATCACATCCAGAAACTCGGAGCCGGCCGGCAGGCCCTGGCGGTTGATCTCGATCAGCAACTGGCGCGCGATGCGCAGCCCCTCGTCGATGCGGTAGCTCTCGTCGAGGTACGGGTCGTTGATCAGCCCCTTCCAGCCGACGGTGGTGCGCGGCTTTTCGAAGTAGACCCGCATCACGATTTCCAGCGTGTCGGCATACCGCTCGCGCAGCGGCTTCAGGCGCCGCGCGTAGTCGAGTGCGGCCGCCGGGTCGTGGATGGAGCAGGGCCCGATCACCACGAGCAGCCGGTCGTCCTTGCCATGCAGGATGTCATGGATGCGCTGGCGGGTCTGCTTGATCAGTTTTTCCACCGGGGTCCCGGCAATCGGGAAGAAGCGGATGAGATGTTCGGGAGGCGGGAGCACGGTGATGTCCTTGATGCGCTGGTCGTCGGTCTGGCTGGTCTTGTCGGCAGGCCGGACGTACCAAGCATCGCTGGCGGTGGTGGCTTTGGCGTTCATCGATGAGCTCCTCGCGAGATGGAAAAGAAAGGGGGCAAAAAAAAACCGCCGGGCTGCGGGCCCGGCGGTTTGGGGGATTCGGTTCTGCTGCGCGCTTACACCGAGGCCTCTCGTCCGCCGGGGACAGAGAACCAAAAGTAAAAGCCGAAGAAAAAGGCTTGACGCGCTTGCATGGCGAAAGAATGTAGCACAAAACGGCTCCTGCGCCGATCAACATAACAGGACAGCGCCGGGCTCACACCGTGCCGCCGACCGTCAGCCCGTCGATGCGCAGCGTGGGTTGCCCCACCCCCACGGGCACGCTCTGGCCTTCCTTGCCGCAGGTGCCGACGCCGCTGTCCAGGCGCAGGTCGTTGCCGATCATGCTCACGCGGGTCAGCGCATCGGGGCCGTTGCCAATGATGGTCGCGCCCTTCACCGGGTACTGGATCTGGCCGTTTTCCACCCAGTAGGCTTGGCTGGCCGAGAACACGAACTTGCCGCTGGTGATGTCGACCTGCCCGCCACCGAAGTTGGTGGCATACAGGCCGCGTTTGATGGAGGCGACGATTTCCTCGGGGTTGCGATCGCCGCCCAGCATGTAGGTATTGGTCATGCGCGGCATCGGCACGTGCGCATAGCTCTCGCGGCGGCCGTTGCCGGTGGGTTTGACGCCCATCAGGCGGGCGTTCATCGCGTCCTGGATGTAGCCCTTGAGGATGCCATCCTCGATCAGCACGTTTTTCTGTGTCGCCTGGCCCTCGTCGTCGACGTTGAGCGAGCCCCGGCGGTCGGCGATGGTGCCGTCGTCCAGCACCGTCACGCCCTTGGCGGCAACCCGCTGGCCGATGCGCCCGGCAAACGCGCTCGAGCCCTTGCGGTTGAAGTCGCCTTCCAGGCCATGGCCCACCGCTTCGTGCAGCAGCACGCCCGGCCAGCCGGGACCGAGCACCACCGTCATTTCACCGGCCGGCGCAGGCCGGGCCTCAAGGTTGGTCAGCGCGGCGCTCACGGCCTCGTCGACATAGGTGCCGACCGTGGCCTCGTCGAAGTAGGCCAGTCCGAAGCGGCCGCCACCACCGGAGGAGCCCACTTCGCGCCGGCCCTTCTGCTCGACGATCACCGTCACGGACAGGCGCACCAGCGGTCGCACATCGGCCGCCAGCGTGCCGTCGGCTCGCGCGACCAGCACCACGTCGTGCTCCGCCGCCAGACCGGCCATGACCTGCACCACGCGCGGATCGCGGGCCTTGGCCAGCCGCTCGACCTGTTCCAGCAGCGCGATCTTGGCCTGGCTGTCGAGCGTGCCGATGGGGTCCAGCTCCGGGTACAGCGAGCGCGACTTCGAAATCTTGGCGGCACGGGCGCGCACCCGGCGGCTCTGCCCCTGCCCGGAAATGGAGCGCACGGTGTGCGCGGCGTCGATCAGCGCATCCCAAGACAGGTCGTCGGAATAGGCAAAAGCGGTTTTTTCCCCGCTGACCGCGCGCACGCCCACCCCCTGGTCGATGCTGAAGCTGCCGGTCTTGACGATGCCCTCCTCCAGACTCCAGCCTTCGTGGCGGGTGGTCTGAAAATACAGGTCGGCATCGTCCACGCCGTGCGACATGATCTCGCCCAGCGCTTTTTGCAGATGGGCGGGCGTCAGCCCCGAAGGCTGCAGCAACAGGGATTCGGCGGTGGCCAGGCGGGCCAGGGTGGGTTCGCGGGCAATCATGGCCCCATTTTAGGGAGCCGCTGGCGGCCGCGCCGCCGGCAGGGTCAAGACTGCATCAACCGCTTGGACTTGGCGATCGCCATCAGCATGCCCAGCGCCACGCCCAGAGTGACCATGGCCGTGCCGCCGTAGCTGATGAAAGGCAGCGGCACGCCCACCACCGGCAGCACGCCGCTGACCATGCCCATGTTGACGAAGGCGTAGACGAAGACGTTGAGCGACAGCGCCCCGGCCAGCAGGCGCGAAAACAGCGTGGGCGCGTCCATCGCGATCACCAGCCCGCGGAACACCAGGAAGATGAAGCCGGCCATGAGCAGCAGCACGCCCACGAGGCCGAATTCTTCCGAATACGCGGCGTAGATGAAATCGGTGGTGCGTTCGGGGATGAACTCCAGGTGCGTCTGCGTGCCCTGCATGAAGCCCTTTCCCCAGACGCCGCCCGAGCCAATGGCGATCATGCCCTGGATGATGTGAAAGCCCTTGCCCAGCGGGTCCTTGGACGGGTCAAGCAGCGTGCACACGCGCTGGCGCTGGTACTCGTGCAGCACCTTCCAGTCCACGCCGGGCTGGCACAGCGTGGGCTCCATGACCACGAGCGCGACCACGCCTATCACGCCCAGCAGCACCGGCGGAATGATGAGCTTCCAGCTCAGGCCGGCCAGGTAGATGACGAACAGGCCCGAGGCCAGCACCAGCAGCGTGGTGCCCAGATCGGGCTGCTTCAGGATCAGCGCCGCCGGCCCACCCAGGATCGCTGCCGCGACCAGGAAATCCAGCGGCTTGAGCTGGCCTTCGCGACGCTGAAACCACCAGGCCAGCATCATGGGCATGGCGATCTTCATGATCTCGCTCGGCTGAATCACGATGCCCAGGTTGATCCAGCGCGTGGCACCTTTTTTGGTGATGCCAAAAAACTCCACGCCCAGCAGCAGCACCACGCCCAGCAGGTACAGCGGCATGGCAAACGCCATCAGGCGCTGCGGCGGGATCTGCGCCAGCACGAACAGCACCCCCAGCGCCAACAGCATGTTGCGTGCGTGCATGGAAAAACGGGTGCCGTGGTCGAAACCCACCGAATACATGGCCAGCAGGCCGGTACCGGCCAGCAGGATGATGGCCAGCGCCAGCAGGCCATCGAAACCCTGGAAGATCGGGGCGATGCGCTGCAGCAGGGAGGGTTTGTCGAACACGGCGGCCATGTGCCGATTATCCTTCGCCCCATGGCTGTTCCCGCTCCACCCACGCCCGCCGTCACCCACCTCATCTACCTGCACGGCTTCCGCTCATCGCCGCAGTCCATGAAGGCCCTCAGGGTCGCCGACCGGGTGGCCGATCGCCATCCGTCGGTCACATGGTGGTGCCCGCAGTTGCCCCCTTCGCCCGCGCTGGCGGCCGCGCAGATCCGGCAGGCGACCGCAAACTGGCCCCGGGCGCGCATGGCGGTGATCGGGTCGTCGCTGGGCGGCTTCTACGCCCGCTGGCTGGCGCTGCAGACCGGTTGCGCCCGCACGGTGCTGCTCAACCCCGCCGCGTTCCCGGCCCGCGACCTGGCCCGCCATATCGGTGAACAGACCGCCTGGCACGACCCGGCACAGCGCTTCTATTTCGCGCCCGCCTTCGTCGATGAACTGCGCACCTTGGAAACCGACATCCAGCGCCTGACCGCCGAACACGCCACCACCCCGGCCAGCCAGCTCGCCATCGTGGCCCAGGGCGACGAACTGCTGGACTGGCGCGAGATGCAGGCCTTCTGCGCTGGTGGCCAGATCCGCCTGCTCGACGGCAGCGACCACGCTCTGAGCGATTTCGATCACCACATCGACGCCGTCTTCGATTTTTTGCATCTGGCCTGAAACGGGGTCCCCGCCCCCAGCGCCAGGCGGGCGCGTGGGACAATCCGGCCCATGTTTATCCTGTTCGATGAAGCCGGCAAGCTGCTGACCGGCCGCCTGATGTCCGAAGCCGAAAGCTCGCTGCAGATCGAGCTTGACTCGGGCAAGCGCGTGAAGGTCAAGCTGGCCAACACGCTGCTGCGTTTTGACAAACCCGCCCCCGCTGCGTTGCTGCCCGAGGCGCAGACGCTGGCCGCCACCATGGACCTGGCGCTGGCCCACGAGTTCGCCCCCGAAGAAGAATTCGGCTTCGCCGATCTCGCGGCCGACTATTTCAGCGACCCGCCCACCGTGGCCCAGCAGGTCGCGGCGCTGATCTGCCTGCAGGGCGCGCCGCACTACTTCCGGCGTGCCGGCAAAGGCCGCTTCAAGAAAGCACCGCCGGAAATCGTGGCGCAAGCACTGGCGGCGATCGAGAAAAAGAAGCAGATCCAGGCACAGATCGATGCCTGGTCCGCCGACCTCGTGGCGGGCCAGTGCCCCGAACCCGTTCGCCAGCAGCTCTACAAGATCCTGTTCCGGCCCGACAAGAACGCGCCCGAGTACAAGGCCGTGGTCGAAGCCGCCCGCAGCAGCCACCTCAATCCGCTGGCGCTGCTGCAGAAGGCCGGCGCCATCACCAGCGCCTACCAGTTCCACTGGCAGCGCTTCCTGTTCGATCAGTTCCCCAAGGGCACGGGCTTTCCCGCGCTCGAAGCCCCGGCCATCGGCGACGAACTGCCGGTAGCGCCCGTGCAGGCCTTCTCGATCGACGACTCGCACACCACCGAAATCGACGACGCACTCTCGCTGCAGGGCCTGGGCACCGGCAGCGTGACCCTGGGTATCCACATCGCCGCGCCGGGCCTGGCCATCGCGCCGGACAGCGCGGTCGACCAGGTCGCCCGCGCGCGCCTGTCCACCGTCTACATGCCGGGCCACAAGATCACCATGCTGCCCGACGCGGTGGTGCAGGCCTATACCCTGGAAGCGGGCCGCGACTGTCCGGCGGTGTCGCTCTACGTGACTTACGACGAAGCCACCCTGACCGCAACCGGCAGCCGCACAGTGCTGGAGCGCGTGCCCATCGCCCACAACCTGCGCCACGACCGGCTCGACAGCGTGATCACCCCGGCCTGGCTCGATGGCGAAACCGCTGCCGACGCCGCCCCGGCCGAGATCGCGGCGCTGCACCCGCAACTGGCCTTCCTCTGGCGCCTGGCCCGGCACCTCAAGGCCCAGCGCGAAGTGGTGCGCGGCAAGCCGGAAAACTTCACCCGCCCGGACTATACCTTCCGGCTGGAAGGCGGCAGCGGCGACGAGCCCGATGGCAGCGAAACCGTGCTTATCGGCACCCGCTCGCGCGGCGCCCCGCTGGACCTGATGGTCGCCGAAGCCATGATCGTCGCCAACAGCACCTGGGGCCAGTGGCTGGCCGGCTGCGGCGTGCCCGGCATCTACCGCAGCCAGGCCAGCATGGCCCCGGGAATCAAGGTCCGCATGGGCACCAAAGCCCTGCCACACGCCGGCATCGGCGTGCCCGCCTACGCCTGGAGCACCTCGCCGCTGCGCCGCTATGTCGATCTGGTCAACCAGTGGCAGATCATTGCCTGCGCGCGCCACGGCGCGACAGCCGCGCTGGTGGCCCCGTTCAAGCCCAAGGACGCCAACCTGATGGCGGTGATCAGTGCCTTCGACGCCGCCTACACCGCCTACAACGGTTTCCAGAACGGGATGGAACGCTTCTGGACGCTGCGCCACCTGCAGCAGGCCGGCATCACCGAACTGACCGCCACGCTGATCAAGGACAACCTGGTGCGCGCCGACACGCTGCCCCTGGTGTTGCCGGTGCTGGGCGCCGAAGGGCTGCCGCGCGGTGCGCAGGTGCGGGTGCGCCTGGGTGCCGTCGACGAGATCAGCCTGGAAGTCTCGGGCACCGTCATCGAACGCCTCGATCTCGCCACCGACCCGGCCGCCGAGGCCGGCGAAGATGAAGGCAGCGACGACGATGCGCTGGCGGCTGCGCCACTGGCCCTGGCGATCGACGTGAACGAAGCCCCTGAAGGGCCCGCCGCCAACGGGGCCGGCTGACACCAGCAGGGATAATGCCGGCGTGAAATCCTTCCTGGCCTTCGTCAAGCAGCTCAGCACCCTGCAGATCGCCCTGGCGGTCTCGGTGCTCGCGCATGCCGCCCTGCTGACGGTGCGCTTTGTCGACCCGGAAAGTTTCAACCGGGCCTTCAAGGACACGCCGCTGGAAGTGATCCTGGTCAACGCCCGCAGCGAAGAGCGACCGGACAAGGCGGCCGCCATCGCCCAGGCCACGCTGGCTGGCGGTGGCGAGGCAGAACGCCAGACCCGCGCCACCACCTTCCTGCCCTATTCGGGCCAGACCCGCGTGGGCGATGCGGCCGAAGACGAAGAGCGCCGGATCGAGGCCCTCAAACAGCAGCAGAACCAGTTGCTCACCCAGGTGCGCAAGGCCCTGGCTTCGATGCCTCCACCCGATCTGCAGGCGGTCAATCCCAGCCCCGACACCATCGAGCGCGAAGAAAAGCGCAAGGCCTTGCTCAAGATCCTGGGCGAGATCGAGCGCCGCATCAACGAGGAAAACGCGCGGCCGCGCAAGCGCTACATCAGCCCGGCCACCCGCGAAGAGATCTACGCCGTCTACTACGACGAACTGCGGCGCAAGATCGAGGAGCGCGGCACCAGCAACTTCCCGGAAGCCGGTGGGCGCAAGCTCTACGGCGCGTTGACCATGATCATCACGGTCAACCACACCGGCCAGGTGCTCGACACCGAGGTGGTGGAAACGTCGGGCAACCCCACGCTGGACCGGCGCGCCCAGTCCATCGTCCGCAGCCTGGGATTCGGCCGCTTTTCCGACGGCATGCGCCGACGCGCCGACCAGATCGTGGTGGTCTCGCGCTTTCGTTTCACGCGCGAAGAGACGCTGCAGACACAGCTCAGCGCCAGCCCCTGACGACGCATGAAAGCCCTGGGACGCTGGATCTTGTGGCTGCTGTTGGCCGGTGTGGCGCTGCAGCTGTTCTTCCTGCTGCGCATCGCGCTGATGCTGGTGGTCGACCCGCAGAGCACCGCGTTCATGCGCTCGGAGGCCTGGCGCATTGCCCAGTCCAGCCTGACGGGCGACACCCGCTGGACCTGGTCGGCCCGGTGGGTGGACTACGAGCAGATCAGCCCCCACCTCAAGCGCGCGGTCATGGCCTCGGAAGACGACGGTTTCGCGACCCATGGCGGAGTCGACTGGGGCGCCATCGAAGCGGCCTGGAGCCGCAATGAAAAACGGCAGGCCCAGGTGCAGAAGAAGGCCGAGCAGATCGAGCGCCGGCTGGGCCACAAGCCCGAAGCCGCCGAAGCGGCCCTCAAAGCGCTGCGCCCGGCCCGCATCATCGGCGGCTCCACCATCTCCCAGCAACTGGCCAAGAACCTGCTGCTTTCGGGCGAGCGCACCCTGCTGCGCAAAGGCCAGGAGCTGGTGCTGACCCTGATGCTCGAAGCCCTGCTGTCCAAGCAGCGCATTCTCGAGATCTACCTCAACAGCGTGGAGTGGGGGGAAGGCGTCTTCGGCGCCGAAGCCGCCGCCCAGCGCTACTTCAACAAACCGGCTGCCAAGCTCGCTCCCGCAGAAGCTGCCCGGCTGGCCGTCATGCTGCCCAGCCCCAAGTTTTTCGAAAAGCGCCCGGGCTCGGCCTACCTGTCCCGCCGCACCGCCACCATCGTTGCCCGCATGAGCGCGGTGACGCTGCCCTGAGGCCCCACCATGCGCATTCTCGGCATCGACCCTGGCCTGCAGTGCACGGGCTTTGGCGTCATCGACACCGAAGGTGCCGCCCTGCGCTACGTGGCCAGCGGCACCATCCAGACCAGCCCCCGGGACGGTGCGCTGCTGCCCGAGCGCCTGAAGACCATCTTTGACGGCATCACGGAGGTCGTGCGCCGCTACCAGCCCGACGTGGCCGTGTGCGAAATCGTGTTCGTCAACGTGAACCCGCAGGCCACGCTGCTGCTGGGCCAGGCGCGTGGCTGCTGCCTGACCGCGCTGGTGGCCAATGGCCTGCCGGTGGCCGAATACACCGCCCTGCAGCTGAAGAAGGCGGTGGTCGGCCACGGCCGCGCCACCAAGCCGCAGATGCAGGAGATGGTGCGCCGCCTGCTGCAGTTGCCCGGCCTGCCCGGCAAGGACGCGGCCGACGCATTGGGCCTGGGCATCACCCACGCCCAGGTCAGCCGCACCACCGCGGCCATGAACCGGGTGACCACGCTGCAGGCACGAACCCACGCGGCGTACAAGTCGGGGCGGGTCTACTGATCCCTGGCAGCGGGCCCGCGCCGCGCCTTCAGACGATGCGTTCGAGCACCAGCACGCCGAAAAAGCCCAGCGCAGCCAGCACCGTCCACTTCAGGACGATCAGCCCCCACTGCCGGTAACGCGCCTGCCCGGTCCCGATGTAGAAGGCGAAACACACGCCTGCCGCCAGCAGCAGGAAGAACAGGGTCCAGCGGAACAGCAGCATGGCGGCGGCTTACCAGGCCGGCACCAGTTGCGCGAAACCCTGGGGCGCCTCGCGCTCGCTGCTGAAGCTGACCAGATCCCACGCCTCGGGCTGGGCCTGCAAGGCGCGCAGCAACTGGTTGTTCATGGCGTGGCCCGACCGGAAGGCGCTGTAGGCGGCCAGCAGCGGGTGGCCCACCACGTACAGGTCACCGATGGCGTCGAGGATCTTGTGCTTGACGAACTCGTCCTGGTAGCGCAGCCCGTCGCTGTTGAGCACCTTGTAGTCGTCCATCACGATGGCGTTGTCCAGACCGCCCCCCAGCGCGAGTCCGTGCGAGCGCATCATTTCGACATCGCGTGTAAAGCCGAAGGTGCGTGCCCGGGCGATTTCGCGCGCGTACTGGCCGCTGCCGAGGTCGAACTCGACGCGCTGTCCGGTGGCCGTCACCGCCGGGTGGTTGAACTCGATTTCGAACGACAGCTTGAAGCCGTGGTATGGCTCCAGCCGCGCCCATTTGAGCTGGCGCCCCTCGCCTTCGCGCACTTCCACCGGTTTCTTGACGCGGATGAAACGCTTGGGCGCGTTCTGGGCCACGATGCCCGCGCTTTGCAGCAGGTAGACGAAAGATGCCGAGGAGCCATCGAGAATGGGCACTTCCTCAGCCGTGATGTCCACGTAGAGGTTGTCCAGCCCGAGGCCGCAGCAGGCGCTCATCAGGTGCTCGATGGTGTGCACCTTGGCGCCGCCGCTGGAGATGGTGGAGGCCAGGCGCGTATCGGTCACCGCCTCGGCGTTCACCGGGATCTCCACCGGCTCCGGCAGATCCACCCGCCGGAACACGATGCCGGTGTCGGGCGCTGCCGGCCGCAGCGTCAGCTCCACCCGCTGGCCGCTATGCAGGCCGACACCGACCGCCTTGGTCAGGGATTTGAGCGTTCGTTGAGCGAGCATCCTGCGATTTTAAGTTTGGCTGCCGTCTCCTGCCGGTGGAAATGGCTATGCCGGCGATTGACGAGCCTCCGGAGAGCGAAGCCCCCCGACACCAGGGCAGCAAGGGTCCGGCTCCGCCGGCCCAGCTGCCGTCCCCCCTCGAAGCGCCAAAGGCGCGCCACAGAGGAGGGAAGCCGCGTCAGCGGCGCAGGGGCGTGCCGAATCAGTCGGCCTGCTTGCGCAGGAAAGCCGGGATCTCGAAGTCGTCCATGCCGCCGGAAGCCAGGGCGTCGACCTTGGCCGCTGCCTGGGTGCGGTTGGTGCGCCAGACGCTGGGCACCGCCATGGCGTCGTACGCAGGTTGTGCAGCCCCGGTGGCCGCCCCGTTGCCGGCGCCGCCGACCACGGTATTGACGGTGGGCACGTTGAACGGCACGTTGTCGGTGCCGGTGCGCAGCACCTGCAGGGGCGGCGCGGTGCGGCGGGCAGCGCCCTGGCGCGACAGGCCGGTGGCGACCACGGTCACGCGCATCTCGTCGCCCAGGCTTTCGTCGTAGGCGGCACCGTAGATGACGTGGGCGTCCGGTGCGGCGTAGGCCTTGATGGCGTTCATCGCTTCCTTCGATTCCTTCAGCTTCAGGCTGCCCTTGGAGGCCGTCACCAGCACCAGCACGCCCTTGGCGCCGGAGAGGTCCACGCCTTCCAGCAGCGGGCAGGCCACGGCCTGCTCGGCGGCGATGCGGGCGCGGTCGGGGCCTTCGGCGGTGGCGGTGCCCATCATGGCCTTGCCGGGCTCGCCCATCACGGTGCGCACGTCTTCGAAGTCGACGTTGACGTTGCCGTACTCGTTGATGATCTCGGCGATCCCGCCGACGGCGTTCTTCAGCACGTCGTTGGCGTGGGCAAAGGCTTCGTCCTGGGTGATGTCGTCGCCCAGCACGTCCTGCAGCTTCTCGTTGAGCACCACGATCAGCGAGTCGACGTTGGCTTCCAGTTCGGTCAGGCCGCCGTCGGCATTGGCCATGCGGCGCCCGCCCTCCCAGTCGAACGGCTTGGTGACCACGCCCACCGTCAGGATGCCCATTTCCTTGGCCACGCGGGCGATCACCGGAGCGGCGCCGGTGCCGGTGCCGCCGCCCATGCCGGCCGTGATGAACAGCATGTGGGCGCCATCGATGGCGGTGCGGATTTCCTCCACGGCCGCCTCGGCCGCGTCACGGGCTTTTTCGGGCTTGCTGCCAGCGCCCAGGCCGGTGTTGCCGAGCTGGATGGTGCGGGTGGCCGAGCTGCGGGCCAGCGCCTGCGCATCGGTGTTGGCGCAGATGAACTCCACCCCCTGCACGTTGCGCATGATCATGTGCTCGACGGCGTTGCCGCCGCCGCCGCCGACGCCAATGACCTTGATTTGCGTGCCCATGTGGAATTCTTCGACTTCGATCATTTCGATGCTCATGTTGGCCTCCTGGGTTGCGCCTGGGGGGCGCGGGGTGATTCAGATAAAACGGTAAGACGGGAAATGCAGAAAACGGGATTCGGTCGTTCAGCTAGGCGGCCCGGTGCCGTCCCGACATCGGAACGGGGATCGCGGGCGGGTCCGGGGCGACCAGGGGGCGGACGATGGCGTCGAGGTCATGTCAGAACGTCCCCAGAAACCAGTTCTTCAGGCGGTCGAAGGCGCCTTGCATGGAGCCGCTCTTCTGCGCCACCTTGTGGCCGCGAAGACGGGCCTGGCGGGCCTCTTCCAGCAAGCCCATGACCGTGGCCGCGCGGGGTTGCGCCACCATGTCCGACAGGGCGCTGGCGTACTGCGGGACGCCTCGGCGCACGGGTTTGAGGAAGATGTCCTCCCCGAGTTCAACCATGCCGGGCATGACGGCGCTGCCGCCCGTGAGCACGATGCCCGAGGACAGCACCTCTTCGTGTCCCGAGTCGCGGATGACCTGCTGCACCAGCGAGAAGATCTCCTCCACCCGGGGTTCGATCACGCCGGCCAGTGCCTGGCGGCTGAGCATGCGCGGGCCGCGATCGCCCAGACCCGGCACCTCGACCTGCTGGTCCGGGTCGGCCAGCAATTGCTTGGCGCAACCGCTCTCGACCTTGATGTCCTCGGCGTCCTTGGTTGGTGTGCGCAGCGCCATGGCGATGTCGCTGGTGATCAGGTCACCGGCGATCGGAATCACCGCCGTGTGGCGGATCGCGCCGCCCGCGAAGATCGCCACGTCGGTGGTGCCGGCGCCGATGTCCACCAGCGCCACGCCCAGCTCCTTCTCGTCGTCGGTCAGGATGGCCTGGCTGCTGGCCAGCGGGTTGAGCATGAGCTGGTCGACCTCCAGACCGCAGCGGCGCACGCACTTGATGATGTTTTCCGCCGCGCTCTGCGCACCGGTGACGATGTGCACCTTGGCTTCAAGCCGGATGCCGCTCATGCCGATCGGCTCCTTGACCTCCTGGCCGTCGATCACGAACTCCTGCGGCTCCACCAGCAGCAGGCGCTGATCGGTCGAGATGTTGATCGCCTTGGCGGTCTCGATCACGCGCGCCACGTCGGCCGGCGTGACCTCGCGGTCCTTGATCGCGACCATCCCGCTGGAGTTGATGCCGCGGATGTGGCTGCCGGTGATGCCGGTGTAGACGCGGGCGATGCGGCAGTCGGCCATCAGCTCGGCCTCTTTCAGGGCCTGCTGGATGCTCTGCACGGTCGCGTCGATGTTGACCACCACCCCGCGCTTGAGGCCGTGGCTGGGGGCGACACCCAACCCGGCCAGCTTGAGCTCGCCTTGGGGCAGGACCTCCGCCACCACCACCATGATCTTGGCGGTGCCTATGTCGAGTCCGACGACCAGATCCTTGTATTCCTTGGCCATGATGCGTTGCTTCGATTACCGGGTTTTCGGTGGGGTGTTGGGGGCTTCGACGAGGGTGGTCACGCCGCGCACACGCAGGGCGTAACCGTTGGGGTAGCGCAGGTCGGCGTACTGCAGCGGACCGGGGTAGCGTTGCTGGATCTGGCCCAGCGAGCCTATGAACCGGGCGACACGCGCCTGCAAGGCTTCGGGCGTGCCGCGGCCAAGCTCCACCACGGCACCGCCTTCGAGTTCGGCGCGCCAGCCACCGCGCTCGTTGAGCTGCAGCTTCAGCAGCACCAGCTGGTGGCGCGCAAATTCGGCCTTCAGCGGCTGGAACAGCGCCCAGACCTGCGCCGACTGGTGCTCCGGCCCCGACAGCTCCGGCAGCCCCTCCAGTTCGTCCGGCGTGGCCTCGAACACTTCGCCCAGGTGATTGACGAGGTGACCGCCGCCGGCGGCGCCCCACCACGCCACCGGCTGGTGCTCTTCGATCGTCACACGCAGGCGGTTGGGGAATTCGCGCTGCACCACCGCCTTGCGCACCCAGGGCACCGATTCGAACAGCCGCTGCACCTGGCGCAGGTCCAGCGCCAGGAAGCCGCTGGCCAGCGCATTGCGCAAAGGCGCCGCCAGTTGCGAACGGATGGACACCGCGTTCTGGTGCACCACGTCGCCCTGCACCAGCACCGACTGCACCGACCACGCCGGGTGCCGCACAGCCCACAGCCCGATCACGCCCACGGCCAGCGCGGCGAACAGCGCCACCAGGGCGCGTGTCGCCACGGCCATCAGCCGGACGTCCAGGGGCAGGTCGAGGTCGGTGGCAGCCATGGCGGGGGTCAGGCCTTCAGGGAAGCCGGGTTGTCCAGCGCGGCGGTGGCCAGCACCTGCAGGCACAGGTCCTCGTAGGACACGCCCGTGGCGCGGGCCGACATCGGCACCAGCGAATGCCCGGTCATGCCGGGCGAGGTGTTGATTTCGAGCAACCAGGGCTTGCGCGTGGTGGCGTCGATCATCACGTCGGCGCGCGCCCAGCCCCGGCAGTCGAGTGTGCGGAAGGCCTGGAGCACCAGCGCCTGGATCGCGGCCTCCTCGCCCTCGGGCAGGCCGCAGGGCACGAGGTACTTCGTGTCGTCGGTGAAGTACTTGTTCTGGTAGTCGTAGTTGCCATCGGGCGCCACGATGCGGATCACCGGCAGCGCACGCGCCGCGTCGCCCGTCCCGAGCACCGGGCAAGTGACCTCGTCGCCAGCGATGAACTGCTCGCACATCACCATCGGGTCCAGGCCTGCGGCCAGCGCGTAGGCCGCGTCGCACTGTTCCAGCGTCGTGACCTTGGTGAGCCCGATGGTGGAGCCTTCGCGCACCGGCTTGACGATCATCGGCGCCCCCAGCGCGGCGAAGGCGGCGCGCGTTTCCGCCGCGCTGCGCACCTGCCGCCAGGCCGGCGTGGCCAGGCCTTCGGCGATCCAGATGCGCTTGGTCATGAGCTTGTCCATGGCCACCGACGAGGCCATCACACCCGGGCCGGTGTACGGGATGCCCAGCAACTCCAGCGCGCCTTGCACCGTGCCGTCTTCGCCGAAGCGGCCATGCAGCGCGATGAAGACGCGCGAAAAGCCGTCGCGCCGCAACTCACTCAGGTCGCGCTCGGCCGGGTCGAAGGCGTGGGCATCCACGCCCTTGGCCTTCAGCGCGGCCAACACGCCGGCGCCCGACATCAGCGAGACCTCCCGTTCGGCCGATCGGCCGCCCAGCAGGACGGCCACCTTGCCCAAGGCCTGCACATCGATGGGGTTCATGTTCGGATTCATGGTCACACCTTGTCCTTGCCGGCCAGCTCGATCACCTGAGCGGCCACCGCGCCGATGGAGCCGGCGCCCATGCACAGCACCACATCGCCGTCGCGGGCGTTGTCCAGCACCGCCTGGGGCATGGCGGCAATGTCGTCCACAAAGACCGGTTCGAGTTTGCCCGCCACGCGCAGCGCGCGCGCCAGCGACCGGCCGTCGGCGGCCACGATGGGCGCTTCGCCGGCCGCGTAGACCTCGGCCAGCAGCACCGCGTCGGCCTGGCCGATCACTTTGACGAAGTCCTCGAAGCAGTCGCGCGTGCGGCTGTAGCGGTGCGGCTGGAACGCCAGCACCAGGCGGCGTTCGGGGAAAGCCCCGCGCGCGGCCGCGATGGTGGCGGCCATTTCCACCGGGTGGTGGCCATAGTCGTCGACCAGGGTCGCGCGGCCACCCGCCGGCAACGGCGCTTCGCCATAGCGCTGGAAGCGCCGGCCCACGCCCTTGAAGTCGGCCAGCGCCTGCAGCAGCGCCGCATCGGGAATGCCCAGTTCGACCGCGATGCCGATGGCGGCCAGCGCGTTGAGCACGTTGTGGCGGCCCGGCAGGTTGAGCACCACGTCGAGGTCGGGCAGTTGCACGCCGTTGCGGCGCTGCACGGTGAAGTGCATCTGTGCCCCCACGGCGCGCACATCCACCGCGCGGATCTGCGCGTCCTCGGCCATGCCGTAGCTGGTGATCGGGCGCCCGATCTGCGGCAGGATCTCGCGGATCGCGGCGTCGTCCACGCACACCACGGCGGCGCCGTAGAACGGCATCTTGTGCAGGAAGTCGACGAAGGCGCCCTTGAGCCGGCCGAAGTCGTGCCCGTAGGTGTCCATGTGGTCGGCGTCGATGTTGGTGACGACCGAAATCACCGGCAGCAGGTTGAGGAAAGACGCGTCGGACTCGTCCGCCTCGACCACGATGTACTCGCCCGAACCGAGCTGGGCATTGGCGCCGGCGCTGTTGAGCCGGCCACCGATGACGAAGGTCGGGTCCAGGCCTGCAGCGGCGAGCACGCTCGCCACCAGACTGGTGGTCGTGGTCTTGCCGTGCGTGCCAGCGATGGCGATGCCTTTTTTCATGCGCATCAGCTCGGCCAGCATGACCGCACGCGGCACCACCGGCACGAGCTTGGCGTGCGCCGCCACCACCTCGGGGTTGTCTTCCTTCACGGCGGTCGAGGTGACGATGGCGTCGGCCCCCTCGATGAAAGCGGCGTCATGCCCCTGGTGCACCGTGGCACCCAGTGCGACCAGGCGGCGCGTGGCGGCGTTGGCCCCCAGGTCGCTGCCGGAGATCACGTAGCCCTGGTTCAGCAGCACCTCGGCAATACCGCTCATGCCCGAACCGCCGATGCCGACGAAGTGAATGTGGCGAATGGCGTGCTTCATGCGCCCTTCCCCTTCGCGAGCTGCTCACAGGCCGCCACCACGGCGGCCACGGCCTCGGTCTTTGCCATTTGCTGGGCCTTCACGGCCATCTCCATCAAAGCGGCCCGTTGCACCGTGCGCAGGGTCTGCGCCAGCGATTCGGGCGTGAATGCGGGTTGGGGCACCAGCCAGGCAGCGCCCGCATCCACCAGGAAGCGGGCGTTGGTGGTCTGGTGGTCGTCCACCGCGTGCGGAAAGGGCACGAACAGCGCGGCCGCTCCCACAGCGGCGATTTCCGTCACGGTGCTGGCACCGGCACGGCAGACGATCAGGTCGGCGTCGGCGAAGGCCTGGGCCGTGTCGTCGATGAAGGGCGTGAGCGTCGCGTCGACCCCTGCTGCGGCGTAGTTCGCACGCAGCTCGTCGATCTGTTTTTCGCCGCTCTGGTGGATCACCTGCGGGCGCTCGGATTCGGGCAGCAGCGCCAGCGCGCGCGGCACGGTGTCGTTGAGCGCCTTGGCTCCCAGGCTGCCCCCCACCACCAGCAGGCGCAGCGGCCCGCTGCGCCCCGCCAGACGCTGCGCCGGTGGCGGCTGTTGCAGAAACGGTGCGCGCAGCGGATTGCCCACCCAGGCACCCTTCTTCAGCGCCCCGGGGAAGGCCAGAAACACGCGGTCGGCGACGCCGGCCAGCACCTTGTTGGCCAGCCCCGCCACCGAGTTCTGTTCGTGCAGCACCAGGGGCTTGCCCGCGAGCGTGCCCATCATGCCGCCCGGGAACGTGATGTAGCCCCCCAGGCCCACCAGCACGTCGGGGCGCACGCGGCGCACCACCTGCCAGGCCTGCCAGAAGGCACGCAGCAACCGCAGCGGCAGCAGCACCAGCGTCTTGAGCCCCTTGCCGCGCACGCCACCGAAGTCGATGGTTTCCAGCGCAAAACCACGCGGCGGCACCAGCCGGCTTTCCATGCTGCCCGGCGCGCCGAGCCAGTGCACGCGCCAGCCCTGTTCGCGAAGGGCCTCGGCCACGGCCAGACCGGGGAAGATGTGCCCGCCCGTGCCGCCGGCCATCACCAGCGCACAAGGCGCCGTGCCCCGGTGGTCTGCTGCAGAGGTCGTGTGACGCGGGGTGGTGTTCGGCGTCATGCGCGCCCTCCCCGCATCAGTTGGCGGTTCTCGTAATCCACCCGCAGCACGATGGCAATGGCCACCAGGTTCATCAGCACGGCCGAGCCGCCATAGCTCATGAGCGGCAGCGTCAGCCCCTTGGTGGGCAGGGCCCCCAGGTTCACGCCGATGTTGATGAAGGCCTGGAAACCCATCCACAGGCCCACACCCTGGGCTACCAGCCCCGCGAAAACCTGGTCCAGCGCAATCGCCTGGCGCCCGATGTACATGATGCGGCGCGTCAGCCACAGGAACAGGCCGATCAGCGCGAGCACGCCGATCAGGCCGAACTCTTCGCCCACCACCGCCAGCAGGAAGTCGGTGTGCGCCTCGGGCAGCCAGTGCAGCTTTTCCACGCTGCCGCCCAGACCGACACCGAAGATCTCGCCGCGCCCGATGGCGATGAGCGCGTGCGAGAGCTGGTAGCCCTTGCCCAGCGCATGGTTCTCGCTGAACGGGTCCAGGTACGCAAAGATGCGTTCGCGGCGCCACTCGCTGGTCAGCACGATCATGGCGAACGCGGCCACCACCAGCAGCGCCATGAGGAAGAACATGCGGGCGTTGACACCCCCCAGGAACAGGATGCCCATGGCAATCACCACGATCACCATGAACGCGCCCATGTCGGGCTCGGCCAGCAGCAGCATGCCCACCACCAGCACCGCCAGCGCCATCGGCAGCACAGCGCGGAAGAAGCGCTCCTTGACTTCCATGCGGCGCACCATGTAGTCGGCCGCGTAGAGCAGCACGGCCAGCTTGGCCAGCTCCGAAGGCTGGAAACTCATGAAACCGAACGAAATCCAGCGGCGGGCCCCGTTGACCACCGTGCCGACGTGCGGGATCAGCACCGCCACCAGCAGCACCAGCGCCACGGCGAACAGCCAGGGCGCAAAACGCTCCCAGGTGCGCATCGGCACCTGGAACGCCATCAGCGCGGCCACCATCCCGATCAGGATGAAGAAGCCGTGCCGGACCACGAAATGGGTGTGGCTGTAGTTGGCGAAGCGCGGGTTGTCGGGCAGCGCGATCGAGGCCGAATACACCATCACCAGGCCCCAGGCCAGCAGGGACAGCACCACCCACAGCAGCGGCTGGTCAAAGCCCAGCTCGCGCACCGCGGCGTTGCGCGTGCCCGCATAGGTGCGGTTGGACAGCCGCACCGGCAGCGCGTCGCCACCGGTCAGCGCGCCCGCGAGGCTGCGCCCCGAAAACAGGTCGCGCAGGCGGCTGGCGAAGGAACGGGCTTCGGTGCTCACAGGCCCCCTCCCAGTTCCACGCCCCGATCGACCGCCAACGCCTGCACGGCGTCGACGAAGACACGGGCCCGGTGCCCGTAGTTCTCGAACATGTCCAGACTGGCGCAGGCGGGCGAGAGCAGCACCGCGTCGCCGGAACGGGCCCAGGCCGCGCACTGCTGCACCGCCTCGGGCAGGCTGGCGGCGTCGGCCATCTCGACCCCTGCCTGTTGCGCTTCGGCGCCGATCTGCGCCCGGATACGCGCGGCGTCGCGGCCGATGAAGACCACCGCGCGCGCGTGGCGCGCCACCGGCGCCGCCAGGGGCGTGAAATCCTGGCCCTTGCCGTCGCCCCCCAGGATCACGACCAGGCGGCGCTCCGCGCCAAGGCCGCTGATCGCCGCCAGCGTGGCACCGACGTTGGTGCCCTTGCTGTCGTCGAAGTACTCGACCTCGTCGACGATGCCGACCGGTTCGACCCGGTGCGGCTCGCCGCGGTATTCGCGCAGCCCGTGCAGCATGGGCGCCAGCGGCGCGCCGGTCGACGTGGCCAGCGCCAGCGCGGCCAGCGCGTTGGCGGCGTTGTGGCGGCCGCGGATGCGCAGCGCATCGGCCGGCATGAGGCGCTGCAGGTACAGCTCCTCCTCGTCGTCGGCGCGGCCCCGCTTGCGGGTTTCGTCCAGCGCCAGCGCCCGCACCAGCCATTCCATGCCATTGACCGCTTCCAGCCCCCAGTCGCCGGCGCGCGAGGGCAAGTCCAGGCCGAAGCTGCTCCAGGGCCGGGCGCTTTGCTGGCGATTGCGACCGCTGATCTTGACCGTCACCAGCCCCGGCTTCATTCCCAGCACCTGGGGGTCGTCGCGGTTGAGCACCATCAGCGCCTGCTGACCGAAGGCCGCGGCCTTGGCCCCGGCGTAGGCAGCCATCGACCCATGCCAGTCGAGATGGTCTTCGGTGATGTTGAGCACCGTCGCGGCCGTCGGCACCGCGTCCCAGTCGCCACCGGCCGTGCCGTCGAGCTGGAAGCTCGACAGCTCCAGCACCCAGACCTGCGGCAGGTGCGGCGGCTCGGGCGGCGGCGGGGGTGGCGGGGCGATCAGGGGCGCGACCTCGACGTCGGCCTCGGGTTCGACCGGCTCGGCGGTGTCGTCGGCGACCGGCGCGGCCACCTCCGGGCTGGCGGCTGCGTCGGCAGCCTCCGCGCTGTCGGGGGACGCGTTGTCGACCGCCACCGACACGTCGCCCTCGGCCACCGGTTCGATCACGTCGGCTTGCGCCGCTTGCGCTGCGGCCTCGGCATCCGCCTGCGCTTCGGCAGCCAGCGCCTCGCCCAGCACATCCAGCAGGGCCGGACCGATGTTGCCGGCCACCGCCACGCGCAGGCCGGCGCGCTCGAGCAGCAGGCCAGTGAGCGAGGTGACCGTGGTTTTGCCGTTGGTGCCCGTGATCGCCAGCACCTTCGGCCGGTAAGGCCAGGCTTCGCGCGCGCCCAGTTCGCGCAGGGCGGCGGCAAACAGGTCCAGCTCGCCCACCAGCGGCACGCCGTGTTCGGCGGCCCAGGCGCGCACGGGCGCCAGTTGCGCTGGTGGCAGTCCTGGGCTGCGGGCAATGAGCTGCCAGGTCCCGCTGCCGAGCAAGCCCTCGTCGAAGGCCCCGGCCACGAACGCCACCGCCGGGCATTCGGCCTGCAGCCGCGCCAGCGACGGCGGCGCAGGCCGGGTGTCGGCCACGGTCACCCGGGCGCCCTGGACCGCGCACCAGCGCGCCATGGACAGGCCGGAGATGCCCAGGCCGAGGATGAGAACGTGTTGGTCCTGGAGCGTGTTCATCGGAGCTTGAGCGTGGACAAGCCGATCAGGCACAGCAACATGGTGATGATCCAGAAGCGGACCACCACCTGGGTTTCCTTCCACCCCTTCTTCTCGAAGTGGTGGTGCAGCGGCGCCATCTGGAACAGGCGGCGCCCCTGGCCGTATTTCTTCTTGGTGTACTTGAACCAGCTCACCTGCAGCATCACGGACAGCGCTTCAACCACGAAGATGCCCCCCATGACGGCGAGCACGATTTCCTGGCGCACGATGACGGCGATGGTGCCCAGCGCGCCCCCGAGCGCGAGCGCACCGACGTCGCCCATGAAGACCTGGGCCGGGTGGGTGTTGAACCAGAGAAACGCCAACCCGGCACCCGCCATGGCGGCGCAGAACACCAGCAGTTCGCCCGCCCCCGGAATGTGCGGCACCAGCAGGTAGCGCGCAAAGACCGCATTGCCGGTGACGTAGGCGAAGATGCCCAGCGCCGACCCCACCATCACCACCGGCATGATGGCCAAGCCGTCGAGCCCGTCGGTCAGGTTGACCGCATTGCTGGAGCCGACGATGACCAGGTAGGTCATGACCACAAACCCGAACACGCCCAGCGGGTAGGCCACTTCCTTGAAAAAGGGCACCATCAGACCGGAGTGCGGCGGCAGCTCCAGGGTGAAGCCCGACGCAACCCAGTCGAAGAACAGCTCCAGCACGCGCAGGTTGTTGGTTTCAGCCACGCTGAAGGCCAGGTAAAACGCGGCCACCAGGCCGATGACGGACTGCCAGAAATACTTCTCGCGCGAGCGCATGCCTTCCGGGTCCTTGCGCACCACCTTGCGCCAGTCGTCGACCCAGCCGATGGCGCCAAACCCGAAGGTCACCAGCATCACGATCCAGACGAAGCGGTTCGTCAGGTCGAACCACAGCAGCGTCGCCAGCGCGATCGCAAACAGGATGAGCACCCCGCCCATAGTGGGCGTGCCGCCTTTGCTCAGGTGGGTCTGCATGGCGTATTCGCGGATCGGCTGACCGATCTTGAGCGCGCTCAGGCGCCGGATGAAATACGGCCCGGCCACCAGCCCGACGATGAGCGCGGTCATCGCGGCCATCACGGCGCGAAAAGTCAGGTACTGGAAAACGCGCAGAAAGCCGAATTCCGGGCCGAGGCCCTGCAGCCACTGGGCCAGACTAAGCAGCATCGATCGGTTCCTTCCGCAAGGGTTCTTGGGCGGCAGCCTGCAGCGCCTGGACCACGCGCTCCATGCGCATGAAGCGCGAGCCCTTGACCAGCACACTGGCCACCCCGTTGGCCGGGGTCACCACCGCGGCCGCCACCCAGGCCGCAAGTTCGGCGCCGTCGGCCCAGTGGCGCGGCGCCGGCTCACCGGCCGCGGCCAGGGCGGCACAGGCTTCGGCCATCAAGGGGCCGGTGCAGCACACGGCCTCGATGCCGCAGGCCCGGGCATGGCGCAGCACTTCCAGGTGGAAAGCCAGCCCCCGGTCACCGACCTCGCCCATGTCGCCCAGCACCAGCCAGCGCGGCGCCGGCAGTTCGGCGAGCACGTCGACCGCGGCCAGCATGGAGTCGGGGTTGGCGTTGTAGGTGTCGTCCACCAGGGTGATATGGCGGCCCGGCAGGGACAGTGCCAGCGCGCGCGAGCGCCCGCCCACGGGCTCGAAGCGATCCAGGCCGGCGGCCACCTGTTCGGGGGCCACACCCGCCGCCAGCGCACAGGCCGCCGCCGCGAGCGCGTTGCGCACGTTGTGCCGCCCAGCGATGTGCAGCCGGCAGCGCAGATCGCCCGCCGGGGTTTGCAGGTGCAGCGCCCACGCGCCCGCCTCCCACCGCGCGGCCAGCACCCGCAGATCGGCCGCCGTATCGTGGTCGCTGAAGGTCAGCGTCCGGCGGCGGCCCGCCAGTTCGCGCCACACGGGGGTGTAGGCATCGTCGCTGGGGAAGACGGCCACGCCCTCCGCACCCAGCGCGCTGAGGACCTGCCCGTTTTCGCGCGCCACGGCCTCCACCGTGCCCATGAATTCCTGGTGCTCGCGCTGGGCGTTGTTGACCAGGGCCACGGTGGGCCGCGCGAGCGCGGCCAGGTAGCCGATTTCGCCCGGGTGGTTCATGCCCAGTTCCACCACCGCGAGGCGGTGCTGCGGCCGCAGGCGCAGCAGCGTCAGCGGCACACCGATGTCGTTGTTCAGGTTGCCCTGGGTCGAATGCGCCTGTTCGCCGGCCGCGACCCGCAGGATGGACGCGACCATCTGGGTCACGGTGGTCTTGCCGTTGCTGCCCGTCACCGCGATCAGCGGCAGGCTGAATTGCGCGCGCCACAGCGCGGCCAGCTCGCCCAGCGCGAGCCGGGTGTCGGGCACTTCCACACCAGGCAACCCGGCCGCCGTCAGCCCACCGTTCGCGATCGCGGCCACGGCCCCGGCGGCACCCGCCTGGGGCAGGAACGTGTTGGCATCGAAACGCTCGCCGCGCAGGGCGACGAAGAGGTCACCCGGCTGCAGGCTGCGGGTATCGGTGTGCACGCGCACGATGGGGGCGATCACCTCGCCTTGCGGGCGCGCACCCTTGAGCAGGGGCAACAGTTCGGCAAAAGACTTCATGCCGCCGCTCCTTCGACCGCCCGGCGCGCCAGCGCCATTTGGGCCTGCTCGTGATCGGAGAACGGGCGCTTGACGCCCATCACCTCCTGGTAATCCTCGTGCCCCTTGCCGGCGATCAGCACCACATCGGCCACCGCCGCTGCCTGCACCGCCAGGGTGATGGCGGCAGCCCGGTCGGGCTCGATGCGCGCCGCGTCCGGCCGCGCCAAACCCGCGCGCATCTGCGCCAGGATCGCCAGGGGATCTTCGCTGCGCGGGTTGTCGCTGGTGAGCACCACACGATCGGCCTCGCGCTCGGCCACGTCCGCCATCAGCGGCCGCTTGCCCGGATCGCGATCACCACCGCAACCGGCGACCACCCACAACACACCACCGCGCTGGCGCGCCAGCGGCTGCACGGCCTGGAGGGCCTTTTCCAGCGCGTCGGGCGTGTGGGCGTAGTCGACCAGCACCAGCGGACGGCCTTCGCGCGCATCCACCTGCGCCATACGGCCCGGCACCGGGGTCAGCGCGGCGCAAGCGGCCACCGCGTCGGCCAGCGGCACCCCGAGGGCGCGCGCTGCGGCCAGCACGCCCAGCAGGTTGCTCACGTTGTAGGCCCCCACCAGCGGCAGGCTCAGCGCAAGCCGCGCCCGCTCGGCACCGGCCGCATCGGCCTCGACCAGATCGAACGCCATGCCTTGCGTGGTGAAGCGCAGACCCTGCGCCGACAGACGGGCCGGGGCACCGATGGCCAGCGTCCATACGTCCACACCGGCGCGCGCACCCAGCCGTTCGGCCAACCCACGCCCCTGGGCATCGTCGAGGTTGACCACCGTCGCCTGCAGGCCCGGCCAGTCGAACAGGGCTTGCTTGGCGTCCCAGTAGGCGGCCATGCTGCCGTGGAAGTCCAGGTGGTCCTGCGTGAAATTGGTGAACACCGCCACCCGCACCCTCACGGCATTGAGCCGGCCTTCGACGAGGCCGATGGACGAGGCTTCGATGGCGCAGGCACGGGTGCCGGCATCAACCAGTCCGCGCAGGCGCTGCTGCAGCAGAACCGGGTCGGGCGTGGTCAGACCGGTGGGCACCAGGCTGTGCCCCGACTGTCCGGCCAGCGGCGGCCGGCCAATGCCCAGCGTGCCCACCACCGCGCACGGCCGGTCCAGCGCCGACAGCAACTGGGCCATCCACCAGGCGGACGAGGTCTTGCCGTTGGTGCCGGTGAAGGCCACCACGTCCATGGCCGCGCTCGGGTCTTGGGCATAAGCACTGGCGATGGGACCGGCCAGCGCTTTGAGCCCCGGCACGGCAACGATGCGCGCGTCGTCGAAGCCGTAGGCCTCGACACCCGCCTGTTCGACCAGCACGGCTGCGGCGCCGGCCTGCAGCGCGGCCGCCACGAAGCGGCGGCCATCGGTCGCCGCGCCCGGCCAGGCGACGAAGCCATCGCCGGCTTGCACCTGGCGGCTGTCGCAATGCAACGCGCCGCGAACGCGCGCGCGCAGCCAGTGAGCGATCCGGGCCGGGTCGTGCATCAGGGTGGTCGCCATCAGAACGACTCCTCCACCGCCTCGGTCACGATCTGCGGCTTGACGTTCATGTCGGGCTGCACACCCATGATGCGCAGCGTCTGCTGCACCACTTCGCTGAACACCGGCCCGGCCACGGTGCCGCCGTAGTAGGCACCGGCACTGGGCTCGTCGATCATCACCGCGACGATGATGCGCGGCTTGTCGATCGGCGCCATGCCCGTGAACCACGAACGGTACTTGCCGGAGGCGTAACCCTTGCCGACCTGCTTGCGCGCCGTGCCCGATTTGCCGCCCACCGAATAGCCCACAGTCTGTGCCTTCTGGCCGGTACCGCCCGGGCCCGTGGCCAGCCACAGCATGTGCCGCACCTTGGCCGCGTTGTCGGCGGAAAACACGCGCGTGCCCGTGGCCGGCTCCGGCGACTTGAGGATGGTCACGGGGATGATGCTGCCGTCGTGCGCAAACGCCGTGTACGAGCGCGCCATCTGGAACAGCGACGCCGACAGGCCGTAGCCATAGGACATGGTCGCCTGCTCGACCGGCTTCCAGCTCTTCCAGGGCCGCAGACGGCCGCCGACCACGCCGGGGAATTCGACCTGCGGCTTCTGACCGTAGCCCAGCGCGGTGTAGAAATTCCACATTTCCTGCGGATTCATGCGCTGGGAGATCTTGAGCGCCCCCACGTTGCTGGACTTCTGGATCACGCCGTCCACGGTGAGCACGCCGTAGTTGTGCGTGTCGCTGATGGTGAAGCCGCCGATGGCGTAACGCCCGGGCGTGGTGTCGATGATCGTCGCGGGCTTGACGCGCCCGAGCTCCAGCGCCGAGGCCACGGTGATCGGCTTCATGGTCGAGCCCGGCTCGAAGGTGTCGGTCAGCGCCCGGTTGCGCAACTGTTCGCCCGACAGCTTCTGGCGCCGATTCGGGTCGTAACTCGGGTAGTTGGCCAGCGCCAGCACCTCGCCGGTCACCGCGTCGAGCACCACCACGCTGCCGGCCTTGGCCTTCTGCGCCGTCACCTGGTCCTTGAGCTTCTGGTAGGCGAAATACTGGACCTTGGAGTCGACGGAGAGTTGCAGATCCGGCCCGTCGACGGGCGGGATCACGTCGCGCACGTCCTCGACCACGCGGCCCAGCCGGTCCTTGATGACCCGGCGCGAACCGTTCTTGCCGGCCAGTTTGGCGTTGAAGGCCAGCTCCACGCCCTCCTGCCCGACATCCTCGACGTTGGTGAAGCCGACCACGTGCGCGGCCGCCTCGCCTTCGGGGTACTGGCGCTTGTATTCGCGGCGCTGGTAGATGCCCTTGATGTCCAGCGCGGCAATCTGCTTGGCGATGGGCTCGTCGACCTGGCGCTTGACCCAGACGAAGGTCTTGTCGTCGTCGGCCAGCCGCTTGCGCAGCTCGGGCAAGGGCATTTCCAGCAGGCGCGCCAGATCGCGCAGCTTGGGATGCTGCTTGTCCACGTCCTCGGGAATGGCCCAGATGCTCTGCGCCACCACGCTGGAAGCCAGCAGCAGGCCATTGCGATCGAAGATGCGGCCCCGGTTGGCCGGCAGCTCCAGCGTGCGTGCGAACCGCACCTCACCCTGGCGCTGGAAGAAATCGTTGCCGATCACCTGCACGTAGACCGCGCGCGCCGCCAGACCGACAAAAGCCAGCGCCAGCCCCGCCACGATGAACTTGCTGCGCCAGACCGGCGTCTTGCTTGCCAACAGGGGGCTGGCACCGTAGTTGATGCTGCGGCGGCTCATGGGGCGCTCCCCCGACCCGTCGCCGACGGCACCGTCGGCGTCACGTATTCGGTGATGCCCGGATGGGCCGGCCGCATCTGCAACTGGCGGGTGGCCAACTGCTGTACCCGTGCCGAGGCCGCCTGGGCGCGTTTTTGCACCTGCAACTGCTCGTGCTCCGCATCCAGCCGGCGCGTCTGGGCGTTGGCGCGGTCCAGCGCGGCGTACAGCCGGCGCGATTCGTACTGCGTGTGCACCAGGTAGAAGGCGCTCACGATCACCGCGGCCAGCAGCATGAGGTTGAGGCGGATCATGCGGCCACCTCCGTGCGGGTCGCCACCCGCATCACGGCGCTGCGCGCACGCGGGTTGGCCTGCACCTCGGCAGCCGAGGGCATGATCCGGTGCACCTCGGCCAGCCGGGTCGGGGGCGGTTCGGCGAACGGGGCGCGGCGATCCACCACGGCGCGCGAATGGCCCGCCATGAACTGTTTGACCATGCGGTCTTCCAGGGAGTGGAAACTGATCACCACCAGCCGACCTCCGGGACGCAGCACCTGCAGGCTGGCCGTCAGCGCCTGTTGCAGCTCTTCAAGCTCGGCGTTGATGAAAATCCGAAGAGCCTGAAATGTGCGCGTTGCAGGGTCCTTGCCCGGCTCGCGGGTTTTGACCGCGCCAGCCACGACTTCGGCCAGCTCGCCGGTGGTTCGAATAGGGCCCCGTTCCTGTCGGCGACGATCAATCGCCTTTGCAACCGATTGAGCAAACCGTTCTTCGCCGTATTCACGAATGACCTCCGACAAGGTGGACACATCGGCCGTTTCCAGCCATTGGGCGACGCTCTGGCCGCGCGTGGTGTCCATGCGCATGTCCAGGGGTCCGTCGTTGCGAAAAGAAAAACCCCGGGCGGGGTCGTCGATCTGGGGCGAGCTCACCCCCAGGTCCATCAGCACACCGTCCGCACTGGCTGGCGCCAGCCCGGACAGCAGCCGAAATCCTTCGTGCCTTATGAAAAAGCGGCCATCGCGGGCCGCCAGTTCCTGCGCCACCGCCACCGCCTGTGGATCCTTGTCGAAGGCGGTCAGCCGCCCCTGCGCCGACAGGCGCTGCAGGATGAGCCGCGAGTGCCCGCCCCGACCGAAGGTGGCATCGACGTAGTGCCCTTCGGGCCTGACCGCCAACGCGTCCACCGCCTCGTTCAACAGGACGGTCTGGTGAATCCATGCGTTTTGCACCACCGGCCTCAGAAAGAAAAGTCCTTGAAGACATCGGGCATCTCGCCCTGCATGGCTTCGGCTTCCTGGGCCGCGTAGGTGGCGGCATCCCAGAGTTCGAAATGGTTGCCCATGCCCAGCAGCACGGCATCCTTGCTCAAGCCGGCGGCGGTGCGCAATTCGGGCGAAATCAGCACCCGGCCGCTCGCATCCATGTCCGCATCCATGGCATTGCCCAGGAAGATGCGCTTCCACCACTGGGCCGACATGGGCAGTGCGGCGATGCGCTCGCGGAACTTTTCCCACTCGCCGCGGGGGAAAATCATCAGGCAGCCATGGGGATGCTTGGTGATCGTGATCTGGCCGCCCGCCGTCGCGCTCAGGACGTCACGGTGCCGGGTCGGCACGGAGAGCCGACCCTTGGCATCGAGACTGAGTGAGGAGGCGCCTTGAAACACGGTGTCCTAGCCTAGAAAAACACTTTTCACCACTTAATTGCACTTTTTCCCACTTTATCAGGATTTGATCGCCCCACCCCATGGGAAGCGGTCTTTTTTCACAATGAAATCAATCACTTAGCGTCGATTTGCAAAGTTGATGAGTTCAAAATTCCTGCAAAAGCAAGCACTTACGTGGCTCACTGCATGTGAAGCTTGAAAACCCGTCTTGCCGGAATCTTTGTAACCAGTCGCATCAGATCGACGAACGGGCCACCACCTCCGGCAGGTACCCGACCAGGGACGGCAGGCTGTCCATGGCTGCAGACCACAAAAAAGGCCGGCAAAGCCGGCCTGGAGCACCCGATCACGCCTGAACTTCAGAGGATGTAGCGCGACAGATCCTCGTTGTGACTGAGCTCGCTCAGGCGCGCATCCACATAGGCGGCATCGATGACCACCGACTGCCCTTCCATGCGCGCAGCCCCGAAGCTGACCTCGTCCAGCAGGCGCTCCATCACCGTGGACAACCGGCGCGCACCGATGTTTTCGGTGCGCTCGTTGACGTCGCAGGCGATCTGCGCCAGGCGGCGGATACCCTCGGGCTGGAAGTCGAGCGTGACGCCTTCGGTCGCCAGCAGGGCCTGGTACTGCTTGACCAAGCTGGCATGGGTGCTCGTGAGGATGGCCTCGAAGTCGTCGACCGACAGCGACTGCAGCTCGACCCGGATTGGGAAGCGCCCTTGCAGTTCGGGAATCAGATCGCTCGGCTTGCTCAGGTGGAAGGCCCCCGAGGCAATGAACAGGATGTGGTCGGTCTTGACCATGCCGTACTTGGTCGACACCGTCGTGCCTTCGACCAGCGGCAGCAGGTCGCGCTGCACCCCCTGGCGCGACACCTCGGCACCGCTGCCCTCGCTGCGCGAAGCCACCTTGTCGATCTCGTCGATGAAGACGATCCCGTTCTGCTCCGTGATCTGCAGCGCACGGGTCTTGATGTCGTCCTCGTTGACCAGCTTGCCCGCCTCTTCGTCGATCAGCAGGTCCATCGCCTCGCGGACCTTGAGCTTGCGCTTCTTCTTGCGCTCCTGGCCCAACTGGCTGAACATGCCGCGCAGTTGCTCGGCCATCTCTTCCATGCCCGCCGGTCCCATGATTTCCATCGCAGGCCGCGGTTCGGCCAGGTCGATCTCGATCTCGCGATCATCCAGCAACCCCTCGCGCAGCTTCTTGCGAAAGGCCTGGCGGGCGGCGTTGTCCGGTGTGGGCTGCGGCTCGGTGCCCACACTGCGCGGAGGCGGCACCAGCACGTCGAGGATGCGCTCCTCGGCCGCGTCCTCGGCACGCATGCGCTGCTTGCGCATGTCGGCCTCGCGAACCTGCTTGACCGCCATTTCGACCAGGTCACGGATGATGCTGTCCACATCCTTGCCCACGTAGCCGACTTCGGTGAATTTGGTCGCCTCGACCTTGATGAACGGCGCATCGGCCAGCCGGGCCAGTCGGCGCGCGATCTCGGTCTTGCCCACGCCGGTGGGGCCGATCATCAGGATGTTCTTGGGTGTGATCTCCGGCCGCAGCTTCTCGTCGACCTGCTGGCGCCGCCAGCGGTTGCGCAGCGCGATGGCCACGGCACGCTTGGCGCCGTTCTGGCCAATGATGAAGCGATCGAGCTCGGAGACGATCTCCTGGGGGGTCATGGAAGACATGGGTGTTCTGCGTTGGGGAGTGTGGCGCCGGGCCGGGAGAGATTCGCGCTGAACGCCCGACGTCCAACGCGAAGCCCGATCAAAGCACCTCGATGGTGTGGCTCATGTTGGTGTAGATGCACAGCTCGCCCGCGACCTTCAGCGATTCGCGCACCACGTCTTCGGCGCTGAGCTGCGTGTGGTCGATCAGGGCCTTCGCCGCCGACTGGGCATAGGCACCGCCCGAGCCGATGGCCACGATGCCGTGTTCGGGCTCCAGCACGTCGCCATTGCCGGTGATGATCAGGCTGGCACTGTGGTCGGCCACGGCCAGCATGGCTTCCAGACGTCGCAGCACGCGGTCGGTGCGCCAATCCTTGGTCAGCTCGACCGCTGCGCGCGTCAGATGCCCCTGGTGCTTCTCCAGCTTAGCCTCGAAGCGCTCGAACAAGGTGAAGGCGTCGGCCGTGGCCCCGGCAAAACCGGCCAGCACCTTGCCGTGATAAAGCTTGCGCACCTTGCGCGCCGTGCCCTTGACGACGATGTGGCCGAGGGTGACCTGGCCGTCACCGCCGATGGCGACTTGAACCCCTTCGGGGGTGGGCCTGCGCACGCAGACGATGGTGGTGCCGTGAAACTGTTCCATGGCGGTGCAGATGGGGATGGAAAAGCCAAAAACAAGACCGCCCCGAAAGGCGGTCCGTACCGGGTGTCGGGCTGCGCTCAGTCGTTGCGCACCACGACCTTGGCGTATTCGGTGATACCGATGACGTGGAAGAAGGCCGAAACCAGCCGGTGCACGTCCACGAACTGCACCATACGCCCTTGGGCATGGTGGCCCGAGACCCAGTTGAGCAGCGTGCCGGCGGCCGAAAAATCGACCCGGATCAGGTTGCGGCAGGAGATGATGAGCACATCCGCCCCCTGGAGACGCGCTTCCAGGGCTTCGAGCATGGCCTGGGGGTCGCCCCGGATTTCACCGGACAGCTCCACCAGCCCGAGATGGTTCAGGCCCGAACTCTGTCCGTCGAACATCGATTCCTGCGGCAGCGTGGAGACCCCGGGAACCGGCTCGATCACGGACTCGCCGAGCACCGACATCCCCGACTCGCCCTGCCCCGTGGATATGCCCATGAAATGGCAGCGGGGCTTCTCCCAGCCAGGCGGTGACACCTCGTAAGTCACGCAGAAATCGAGCGCGGTCAACTCGAACTCGTCCGGCCGGCCCATCACCCGCAGCGCCGCCATCCGCAGTTCCCACCAGAGCTGCTCCACATCGCGGCGCCCCGAGGGCGTGAGGCTCTTGAGCAGGTCGCTCAGCCGCGCAGAGCCCAAAAAGCGCAACTCCACTTCCTGGTCGCCCCAGAGCGAGAACAGTCCCAGCAGGGCGCGGGCGGCCTTGACATCAATACTCTCCAGCGGCGTCCAGTCCAGCACCCAGGGCTGGGCAACCCGCAGGAGCACGTTCTGCAGCGTCCCGACCGCGTGCGCATCCAGTTCCGGCTCGCTCACCCAGACCGCCTTGGTCGACACACTGGACGGGGTGTAGGACCGCCCGGTCATGTCGGTCACCGCCCCCGGCATGTCGTACCACTGCGGCGCTGAGCGGCCGAAACGGTTGACGAAATCCACCGCGCGGCTTTCGAAAGGCGCCAGTTGGCCGGTCGCGCGGTACAGATCGAACATGGCCAGCCAGCCATCCACCTGGTCCGCTTTGGCGCCGCCCTCTCCCAGCGACTCGACCAGACCCTGTTCGGCGCCGGCATCATCGCCATTGGCGAAGCGGATCGCGGCCTCTTCGACCTCCGGATCCTGGGCAATTTCCTGCACATCCAGCGCGTAGAAGTGCGACGCCGAAAAGCTGGAGTTCCCACCGGTGTCGCCGGACGCCCTGGGGGCCACCAGACCGGTGCGCAATTGCTGGCTGGTGGCCGGCGCCGCCCCTAGCACCGCATCGTCCCGGTAAGACGGGGCCGCCGGCGCCGCCGGCTGCCGAACTGTCGAGTTCGGCTTTGTGGGCGGCGGATCGAGCGTCAGGGGCGCGGCCTCGGTTTCGTTGTACTGCGCCTGCCGACGCCGGGCTTCCGCCTGCTGCCGCTGGGCGTTTTCCGCCTGCGGCTGCGAAGCTGCGCCATCGGCAGACGGCGTGCCCGAGTGCAGCCCCGAACCCGTGGTGGTCAGGGAGTCCGGCCCCTTGGTCTTCCACCACTGCATGGACATCTGCGCCTCGATCTCGTCGATCTTCTTGAGCGTCATGGCCCGGTCGTCCGGTTTGGACGGCAGGCTGCTCTGGAAAAAGGACGGTCGCACGCCCGGCCCCTGGTGTTCGGAGGCTTCGCGGCTGCGGATCTTGCGCAGCATGTCGAACTCACGACGCCGCACAAAGTCGTTGCGGCGCTTGCGCTCGATCATCTCCTTGAGAGCCGCCTTCGAATACTCGCTTTCGCGGTCCGCACTGCGGGTGTCCAGGTCCGACCAACTGGTGGTGGGGTGGCGAACGAACTTCACCACCTTGGAGAGGAAACCGCCGCCGGAATCGTCCTTGGCCATGGAATGCGTGTGAAAGAGGAGGTGGCTCGAAGAAGGCGGCGATCCGCAGGATCAATCGCCGAACATCTTCTGCTTGAGTTCGCGACGCTGCTGCGCTTCCAGCGAGAGACTGGCCGTGGGCCGGGCCATCAGGCGCCCGACACCGATCGGTTCACCGGTCTCTTCGCAGTAACCATAGTCGCCCGCGTCGATCCGCGCAATGGCCTGCTCGATCTTCTTGAGCAGCTTGCGCTCGCGGTCGCGGGTGCGCAGTTCCAGCGCGTGCTCTTCCTCGATAGTGGCGCGGTCGGCCGGATCGGGCACCACCACGGTGTCCTCGCGCAAGTGCTCGGTGGTCTCGCCGGCATTGGCCAGCATGTCGGCCTTGAGCTGCTGCAACTTGCGGCGGAAAAACGCCAGTTGCACGTCGTTCATGTATTCGCTGTCGGGCATCGCCAGCACATCCTGGTCGACCAGTTGGTCGAGCGCCAGGGTTTTCCAGTTGTTGGCCCGTTTCGGGTCTTTCTGGAGAGAGGCGGGTGCGGGAGGGGTCATTACTCGTTCGCTCATGGTGAAAAACGTCGCCTTGGCGGCGTCGGGTGCATGGGTGGGGACCACCTCGGGCTGGGGCGGCGGCACCTTGGACACCTTGCGGGGTGCCCGGGGTGCCGGAGCGCGTGGCTCGACAGGCGCAATGATAGGCGCAGGAGGCGCCACCACCGCGGTCCGCGCGGGGCCAGCCACGGACGGAGAAAGCTCTTTCGCCGGGCCCCGCTCCGGCGTCCCTTTCGAAGACGCGGCAGGCAGAGCCACTGGCCGGGAATCGCTCCCCTTCTTGGCCGGCTTCGCGGTCTTCACCGCCGCACTGGCCGGACCCGCCTTCGCCACCGGCTTGGCAGACGCGCGCGGCCGTGATTCGGGAGGGGCCACTGCCTTGTCCGCCTTTTTGGCGGGAACGGCGGCCCGTGCGGCCGGCTTGGCGGACGCACGCCCCTGCACCACCACCGCCCCGGAAGGCTTGGCGGTCTTGGCTGTTGTCCTGCTGGCCGAGGCTTTCACGTGGGCGCTCCTCATTGCTCCTGACGATGCACGGTCTTCAGGCTGCACCTCCAGGAAGCAAAAACGCTTGCCGCCAGGAGGACCGGACGATGACGAGCCGCCGGCTCATCAACTTGGGCCGCGATTGTAGCCATGCATCGGCGGCGGCCTGCGAGAAAAAACGGACAAAGTCAACCGTCCGTTGGCAAGGCGAGACACCCAGACCTCAGACCAGCGACTGGTCCAGCCCCTGGACCAGGATGTCGCGCGGCAAATCGATGCCGATGAACACCATCTTGCTCACGCGCGGCTCACCTTCGGCCCACTGCGGCCCCAGGTCGCTGCCCATGAGTTGGTGCACGCCCTGGAAAATGACCTTGCGCTCGGTCCCCTGCATCGCCAGCACCCCCTTGTAGCGCAGCATGCGCGGGCCATAGACCTGCACGATGGCACCCAGAAAGTCTTCCAGCTTGGCCGGGTCGAAAGGCCGGTCGGCCCGGTAGACGAAGCTCTTCACATCGTCGTCGTGATGGTGGTGGTGTCCGTGACCACCGTGCTGGTGCGAGGGGTGGTTGCAGTGTTCCCCGTGCTCATGCTCATGGTCGTGATGACCATGATCGTGATCGTCGGCCTGGAGGAAGTCCGGGTCGATGTCGAGCTTGGCGTTGAGATTGAAGCCGCGCAGGTCCAGCACTTCCTTGAGCGCCACTTCGCCAAAGTGCACGGGGCGCAGGGCCGCCCGCGGGTTCATGTGCTTGAGACGGTGGGTCAGCGCATCAAGCTCTTCCGCGCTGACCAGATCGGCCTTGCTGACGAAAATCTGGTCGGCAAAGCCCACCTGGCGGCGCGCTTCCTGGCGGTCGTTGAGCTGCTGGGCCGCGTGTTTGGCGTCGACCAGGGTGATGATGGCGTCCAGCAGGTACTGCTCGGCCACCTCGTCGTCCATGAAGAAGGTCTGCGCCACCGGGCCCGGATCGGCCAGGCCCGTGGTTTCGATGATCACGCGCTCGAAATCCAGCTCGCCCTTGCGCTTTTTCTGCGCCAGATCGGTCAGCGTGGCGCGCATATCGTCGCGAATGGTGCAGCAGATGCAGCCATTGCTCATCTGGATGATGTTCTCGTTGGTGTCGGCAACGAGGATGTCGTTGTCGATGTTCTCTTCGCCGAACTCGTTTTCCACGATGGCGATCTTCTGCCCGTGCGCCTCGGTGAGCACGCGTTTGAGCAAAGTGGTCTTGCCCGAACCGAGGAAGCCGGTGAGGATGGTGGCGGGAATCAGTGACATGGCAGAGCAGGTTGCCCGCGAGGCGGGCCTGGGCGTTGGAGAAGGAAGCGGGGCAGTGTAGACCACCCGGCGCCCGCCTGCAGCGACCGATTCAGAGCTGGCGCATCAGCACCAGGCCCTTGAGGTACTCGCCCTCAGGAAAGGCCACGGTCATCGGGTGGTCACAGGCGCCGCCAAGGCGCTGCAGGATGGCCGCATCCACCCCGGCATCGAGCGCGGCCGAGGCCACGATCTTGTGGAAAAGCTCCACCCCAATGCCCCCCGAGCACGAAAACGTGAACAACATGCCGCCCGGTGGCAGCAGCTTGAACGCCAGCCGGTTGAGATCCTTGTAGGCACGCGCGGCCCGCTCGGCGTGCGCCGCCGTGGGGGCGAACTTGGGCGGGTCGAGCACGATGGCGTCGAACTGCCGGCCCTCGGCCACGAACTGGCGCAGCGAGCTGTTGACGTCGGCATCCAGAAACGCGGCGCGGCTCAGGTCCAGACCGTTGAGGCGCAGGTTTTCCCGCGCCTGAGCGAGTGCCGGGCCCGATGAATCGATGGACGTGACATGCCCCGCCCCGCCGGCCAGCGCCGCCACCGAAAAACCGCCCGTGTAGCTGAAGCAGTTGAGCACGGTACCGAACCGCAGCCGCCGCGTGTGCGCGTGCAGCGCCAGACGGCTGTCGCGCTGGTCCAGGTAGTAGCCGGTCTTGTGGCCGGTTGCGATGTCCAGCCCCAGTCGCCAGCCGTGCTCCGTCAGCTCGAACGCGGTCGGCCCGCTGCCGCGCAGCCAGCCCGTCACCTCCGGCAGCCCTTCCAGCGACCGGGCGCTGGCGTCGGAGCGTTCGTACAGCCGCTCGCAGCCGGTCAGCGCGAGCAGCGCGTCGGCAATCACGGATTTCCAGCGTTCCACCCCGGTCGCGCCGAACTGCGCCACCAGCGTGTCGCCGTAACGGTCGACCACCAGGCCCGGCAGGCCGTCGGATTCGCCATGCACCAGCCGCAACCCGTTGCTGTCGATGCCCATGCGCGCGCGCAAGCCGATGGCGCGGCGCAGGGTGTCGTGGAAAAAAGCGGCGTCGATGCGCCGGGCCTCATCGAAGCTCCAGGCCCGCACCCGGATCCGGGACTGCGGCGAGAAAGCGCCCCAGGCCAGAAAGTGCCCGTCGTGGCTCTCCACGCGCACGGTCTCGCCGGCATCGGCCCCGCCTTTGGCAATGGCCCCGTCGAACACCCAGGGGTGGCGCCGCAGCAGCGAGCGCTCTTTGCCGGGCTTGAGTCGGATGATTTTCATCCGGCTATTGTCCGCCCGCCCGGCAGGACGGCCCCAGCAACCGGCTCAGGGCCGCAGGTACACGAAACCTTCCTTGGCCTGCAGGCGCGCCACCTCGGCCACGCCCGAAGGCACCACCTTGGCCTCCATCACCAGCTTGGCGGGATCGATCTTGCGCGAGACCAGGGTGTTGTTGCAGACCCGGAACTCCACGCCGCGCGCCGCCAGCTCGCCGATGGCGCCGGCAAACGGCTGCTCCATCTGGTTGGTGGCGCCTTCGAGCAGGAAGTCGATGCCCAGGCCGTGCGTGACGACCACGATCTTGGCTTTCGGATCGGCGTTGAGGTGGTTGCGGATGTTGTTGATCGCGCGCGAGGCCTGGGGAATGCCCTCGCTCATGTGATAGACCACCTTGATGGCGTCATCGGCGGCATGGGCCGGCGCCGTCAGCGCCAGGAAACAGGCCAGCAGGGCCGTTTTGAGGGTCAGCAGGAAGCGGGTCATGGTGTCTCCGGAATGGGAAAAGGAGGAATCGGCCTCAAAAAGAAGCATGAAACGATATTTGAATTCGATATTGCTTCAAGCCGGGGCCCCGATGCTAGCGGGTAATCCCGGGCGCGCCCGCTCAGGACGATCCGGAGCCCCCACGGCGCGCGCGGGGATGGGCGGCGTCGTACACCCGGGCCAGATGCTGGAAGTCCAGCCGCGTGTAGACCTGCGTGGTGCTGATGCTCGCGTGGCCAAGCAGCTCCTGCACGGCGCGCAGATCGCCACTGGATTGCAGCACGTGACTCGCAAACGAGTGCCGCAGCATGTGCGGATGCACCGGCGTGGCCAGCCCCGCCTGCAGCGAGCGCTGGCGCAGCCGCACGCGGATGTGCTGGGGTGTGAGCCGCTGTCCGTGCTGGCCGATGAACAGGGCTGGTTCGTCCCTGGCCAGCGCGCCACGCACCGCCAGCCAGTGCGCCAGTGCGGCACGCACCGCCTGGCCCAGCGGCACGCTGCGGCGCTTGGCCCCCTTGCCCAGCACGTGCGCCACGCCTTCATCGAGATCGATCCAGCCCCGCGCCCGCGGGCCGGCAGCCACGTCAAGCCCCACCAGTTCACCGATGCGCAGGCCGCCGCCGTACAGCAGCTCGGTGATGCAGGCATCACGCGCCTCCAGCACCGGGTCGTCGTCGGTCTGGCGGTGGGTGGCCAGACCGACCGCTTCATCCACCCCCAGGGCTTTGGGCAGCGGTTTGCCCGCCTTGGGGGCTCGCACCGTCTGCACGGGGTGGTGGGTGATGTGCCCCTGGCGCCCCAGCCAGCCGTAAAAGCCGCGCCAGGCCGACAGCAGCAGCGCCAGACTGCGCGCGCTCAGGCCCTGCCCGTGCATCCGGGCCACCCAGCGGCGCACGTGGTGGTCCTGCACCTGCGCCAGGGGCACGGCGGCGGCTGCGGCGCAGGCGGCGAGCCGCTCCAGGTCGGCCCGGTAGAGCACGAGCGTGCGTTCGGCCAGCCGCTTGTCGACCCGGACATGGGTCAGGTACGCCTCCAGCCAGGCCCGGTCGGCCGCCGCCAAGGCCCCGGATGTGGTGGCGTTTGCGGCCGGCATGGCGGGAGCGGGCTCAGCCCTCGGCGGGCAGCAACCGCGACAGCGCGGCCGCCGACAGCTCGCCGATGCGCTCCAGGAATTCGGTGCCCATGTCGCTGGCGAAGCGCTGCGCGTCGGGCGATGCCAGCACCAGCAGGCCGAAAGCCTGGGCCGGGTCCTCGTGGCGCAACGGAATCAGCGCCAGCGACGCGGCCGCCGCCGGTTCGGCCAACCAGGTGGCCGCTTCCAGGCCGGGATTGCCCCCGCAGTACGGCTTGACCAGCGACGAGGCGAACGCCTGCGCGTCCTCGCTCGTGCCCTGGGCGCAGGGCAGGTCGGCCTGTTCGGGCGACAGCCCCCAGAGCTTGATCGTCACCTGGGGCACGGCGAAGTGGGCGGCGATTTCCCGCGCCACCACGTCGGGCAGGCGGCGGGCGTCGCGGGTGAGCAGCAGTTGCAGCGTCCAGCGCTGCAGGCGATCGGCGATGCCGCTGTTCTCGCTGCCGTGGCGGATCATTTCGGCCGCCTTGAGCTCCAGCCCGCGGATCTTCTCGCGCAGCATTTCGGCCTGGCGCTCCTGCAGGCTCACCGCGCGCTGGCCGTGCGGGCTGGTCAGTTGCACCGACGCGAGCAGACCGGCATGCCGTTCGAAAAAGTCCGGCGTGTTGACCAGGTAGTTGGCGATGTCGTCTTCGGTGATGGGGGGAATGCTGTGCTCGCTCATGCTCGGGAGTATCCAGAAAAGAAGAGGGTCAGGACAGGTCGGGCAGGTCGATCTCGCCCTCGAACACGGTCGTGGCCGGGCCCGTCATGAACACCGGCGCGTCCGGGTTGCCGGCCCATTCGATGGTCAGCACGCCGCCCCGGGTCTGAACATCCACCCGGGCATCCAGCCAGCCCTGGCGGATGCCCGCGACCACGGCGGCACAGGCACCGGTGCCACAGGCCAGGGTCTCGCCCGCACCACGCTCGTACACGCGCAGGCGCACGTGCGAACGGTCCAGCACCTGCAGGAAGCCGGCGTTGACGCGCCGGGGAAAGCAGGCATGGCCCTCGATCTGCGGCCCCCAGGTGCCCACCGGCGCGGCGTCCACGTCGGCCACACGCAGCACCGCATGCGGGTTGCCCATGGACAGCACGGCCACGGGCGCTTCCTCGCCGCCCGCCAGCGGCAGCGGCCAGGCCACCCAGCCGCCCGAGGGCCGCGATGCGAGACCGGCCGGCGCAAAAGGCACCTGCGCCAGATCGAAGATCGGCGGGCCCATGTCGACCGTGACCCGGCCGTCGGGATTGAGCGCGAGGCTGATCGCCCCGTGGTGAACCTTGACCCGCACCGGGTTGTGGGTGGTCAGGCCCTTGTCGTGCACGTAGCGCACGAAGCAGCGGGCGCCATTGCCGCAGTGCTCCACCTCGCCGCCGTCGGCGTTGTGAATCACGTATTCGAAATCCAGGCCGGCGGCGGGCGACGGCCGCACCGACAGGATCTGGTCGGCCCCGACCCCGAAGTGCCGATCGGCCAGAAAGCGGTACTGCGCAGCACTCAGGCCCAGCGGCCCGCGCCTCTCGTCCAGCACCACGAAATCGTTGCCGGCGCCCTGCATCTTGGTGAATCGCACTCGCATGGCCGGATTATCCGCCCACATCGGTGCACCTTCACCCGGAGGGCCGCTGCCGCGTGGTGCACCCCGAATCGGTGCCCCTGCACCAGCCTGCACGCCGGCGGGTACATCCGCCCTGGATGCGCACGATCTTGGGGATTTTTTGTACGCAATCCCCAAAAAATTGCGTACAAAACCATGGCACGGCTTATGCAAGAGCTGGGGCATGGACGCCACCACACCCCCACCCGCTGCCGTCGAACTGATTGCCCTGACCAAACAATACGGTCCGGGCAGCATCGCGGTCGACGCCATCAACCTGCGCATCGCGGCCAACAGCTACTGCTGCCTGCTGGGCCCCTCAGGCTGCGGCAAGAGCACCACGCTGCGCATGATCGCGGGGCACGAGAGCACGACCAGCGGCGACATCCTGCTGGAGAACCGCAACATCACCGACCTGCCTGCCGCCGAACGCGGCACGGCCATGATGTTCCAGAGCTTCGCGCTGTTTCCGCACCTTTCCGCGCTGGACAACGTGGCCTTCAGCCTGAAGATGAAGGGCGTGGCCAAGGCCGAGCGCCAGGCCAAGGCGCAGGACCTGCTGGAGCGCGTTTCCCTGGGCCACCTGGCGCACCGCAAACCCGGTGAACTCTCCGGCGGCCAGCAGCAGCGCGTGGCGCTGGCGCGCGCCCTGATCACCCAGCCGCGCGTGCTGCTGCTGGACGAGCCGCTGTCGGCGCTCGACCCCTTCCTGCGCATCCAGATGCGGGCCGAGTTGCGCCAGTGGCAGAAGGACCTGGGCCTGACCTTCATCCACGTCACCCACAGCCAGGAAGAAGCCATGGCGCTGGCCGACACCATGGTGGTGATGAACCACGGGCTGATCGAGCAGGTCGGCTCGCCCCACGCTGTCTACAACCACCCGGCCAGCGAATTCGTGGCGCGCTTCATGGGCGGGCACAACGTGCTCGACACCACCGCCGGCAAGGTGGCCGTGCGCAACGACCACATCCGGCTCGCGCCGCTGGGCAGCACCGGCTGGGCCGCGACGGTCAGCGACGTCGAATACCAGGGCACCTATGTGCTGCTCGGCCTGCAGCTTGACGGCCGCACGGACAAGGACGGCAGCGTCTCGGTGATGCTGCCCGAAGCCCGCTTCGTGCAGCAGTCCTATGCCACGGGCGACCGGGTCGACCTGAGCTGGGAGCCCAGCCAGGCGCACGTCCTGGCCGCCTGACCCCTCTGCCCTTCTTTCGTTTCCTCCCTCCGCAACCCTCCCAGGAGTTACCCATGTCCGATTCCATCGATTCGAAGTTCAGCGGCGCCGGCATCTCACGCCGCGGCCTGCTGCAAGGCACCGCCGGCATGGCCGGCATCCTCGCCAGCGGCCTGGCCCCCAGCGTGCACGCACAGGACAAGATCACCCTGCGCTACCTGGGCACCGCCGTGAACCAGGACAAGACCATCGCCGAGAAGTTCGAAAAGGACACCGGCATCAAGATCCAGTACGTGGCCGTGACCACCGACGACGTGACCAAGCGCGCCGTCACCGCGCCCAACAGCTTCGACCTGATCGACACCGAGTACTTCTCGCTCAAGAAGATCGTGCCCACCGGCAACCTCAAGGGCATCGACGTCAAGAAGATCAAGAACGCCGACAAGATCACCACGCTGTTCACCACCGGCACCGTGGCCGGCAAGTCCGTCGGTGACCAGGGCACGGCACCCAAGAAGGTGATCTTCCTGGAAGGCGAAAAGAGCAAGGTCTTCGCCAAGAGCCCGACCCAGTTCATGAGCCTGATCCCCACCGTGTACAACGCCGACACGCTGGGCATCCGCCCCGACCTGATCAAGCGCCCGATCTCCAGCTGGGCCGAACTGCTGAACCCCGAATTCAAGGGCAAGGCCGCCATCCTGAACATCCCCTCGATCGGCATCATGGATGCGGCCATGGTGGTGGAGGCCATGGGCATCCACAAGTACGCCGACAAGGGCAACATGACCAAGGCCGAGATCGACCTGACGATCAAGACCCTGATCGAAGCCAAGAAGTCGGGCCAGTTCCGCGCCCTGTGGAAGGACTTCAACGAGTCCGTCAACCTGATGGCCTCGGGCGAGGTGGTGATCCAGTCGATGTGGAGTCCGGCCGTGACCGCCGTGCGCACCAAGGGCATCGACTGCGTGTTCCAGCCGCTCAAGGAAGGCTATCGCGCCTGGGCCGCCGGCTTCGGCCTGCCGGCCACGCTGTCGGGCCGCAAGCTCGACGGCGCCTACGAGTTCATCAACTGGTTCCTCGACGGCTGGGCCGGCGCCTACCTGAACCGCCAGGGCTATTACAGCGCCGTGCTGGAGACCGCCAAGGCCAAGATGGAAGCCTACGAATGGGCCTACTGGATGGAAGGCAAGGCCGCCACGCAGGATATCAAGAGCCCGAACGGCGACGTGTTGGCCAAGGCCGGCGCGGTGCGCGACGGCGGCAGCTACGAAGCGCGCATGGGCGGCATCGCCTGCTGGAACGCGGTCATGGACGAGAACGAGTACATGGTCAGAAAGTGGAATGAATTTGTCGCGGCCTGACGGCCTCCCCCCGCGCCGCGCCTGCGGCGCGTCACCCCCCTGAGGGGGCGCCACTGGTGGCCCGGCCAAGCCGGTTCCGCGGTGGCGTGGAGGAGGCTTCGCTGTGCTCGCCGCGCTGCGCCCTCCGCTCTTCCCTGTTTGATCGAGTCATTCCATGAGCAGTCCCTCCACCTCCACCGCAGCGCTGGTCACCGACAGCCCCAACCGCACCGTGCCGGCCTGGTGGCAGGCCACGCCATACACGCTGGTGTTCGTGCTGTTCTTCCTGATCCCGCTGGGCCTGGTGCTGATGGTCAGCTTCTGGGACTTCAACGAATACGAGCTGATCCCGGCCTTCACGGTCCGCAATTACCTGTCCATCTTCGAGGGCTGCTCCACGCTCACCGACCACGGTGACTTCTGCGTCACGCTCTCGACCTACCTGTCCACGCTCAAGTTCAGCTTCCTGGTCTGGCTGATCACGCTGGTGCTGGGCTTTGCCGTCGCCTACTTCCTGGCCTTCCACGTGCGCTCGTCCGGCATGCAGACGGCCCTGTTCGTGCTCTGCACCGTGCCGTTCTGGACCTCCAACGTGATCCGCATGATCTCGTGGGTGCCGCTGCTGGGCCGCAACGGCCTGGTCAACCAGAGCCTGCAGGGCATCGGCCTGATCGATCAGCCCATCGAGTGGCTGCTGTTTTCCGATTTCTCGGTGGTGCTGGCCTTCGTCCACCTCTACACCATGTTCATGATCGTGCCCATCTTCAACAGCATGATGCGCATCGACCGCAGCCTGCTGGAAGCCGCCAGCGATGCTGGCGCGAGCGCCTGGCAGACGCTGTGGAACGTGATCGTGCCGCTGTGCAAGACCGGCATCATCATCGGCTCGATCTTCGTCATCACCATCGTCATGGGCGACTTCGTGACCATCGGCGTCATGGGAGGCCAGCAGATCGCCTCGGTCGGCAAGATCATCCAGGTGCAGACCAGCTACCTGCAATTCCCGCTGGCGGCCGCCAACGCCGTGATCCTGCTGGCGGTGGTGCTCATGATCATCTGGGGCCTGACGCGCCTCGTGGACATCCGGAAGGAACTGTGATGCGCGAACCCCGCTCGGCCGGCTTCTGGCCACTGGCCATCGTCTTCGCCCTGTTCGTGCTGTTCATGTACGGACCGATGTTTGTGATCTTCGTGCTCTCCTTCCAGGGCCCCGAAGGCGGCCTGACCTTTCCGCTGCGCGGTTTCTCGCTGCACTGGTTCCGCCAGCTCGCCGAAGGCCTGGGCACGGTGGACATCGGCGCCGCCTTCCGGCGTTCGCTCGCGGTCGGCGTGGTCGTCATGGGCCTGACCGTGTTGCTGTCGGTGCTGGCGGGCCTGGCTTTCCGCAAGAAGCTGCGCGGGGGCAACGCCCTGTTCTACGTGACGGTTGCCAGCCTGATCATGCCGTCCATCATCGTGTCGCTGGGCATCGGCCTGCAGTTCCGGCTGCTCGACGGCGGCATCAAATGGCTGCTTGAAGCGGTGGGGGCAACCGAAACCCTGGAAAATTACGGCACCGCGCTCGGCCTGTTCACCTCGGCCCTGGGCGCCCACCTGACCTGGACGCTGCCCTTCGGCCTGCTCATCATGTTCGCCGTCTTCAACCGCTTCAACCCTGCCTACGAGGAAGCCGCCCGCGACCTCGGCGCCACGCCCTGGCAGACCTTCCGCCACGTGGTGTTCCCGCTGATCGCGCCCTCGGTCATCGGCGTCGGCATGTTCGGCTTCACGCTGAGCTGGGACGAAATCGCCCGCACCTCGCAAGCCATCGGCGACGTCAACACGCTGCCGCTGGAACTGCAGGGCCTCACGTCCACCGTCACCACACCGGCGATCTACGCGCTGGGCACGGTCACCACCGTCGTCTCCTTCCTGGTGATGGCCGTGGCCGTCGGGTTGGCCATGGCGCTGGGCCGGCGCTCTCGCCAGCGCGGGAGGGTGCCGTCTTGACCCCCCTGGAAGTGCCGCCCGCCAGCCCCAGCGATGCCGAGATCTACGAACGCATGATCAACGCCATCCTCGACCACCAGTTGCCGCCGGGCACCAAGCTGGTGGAAGACCGGCTGGCCGGCGCCTTCGGCGTCTCGCGCACGCGCATCCGCCCGGTGCTGGTGCGGCTGGCCAACGAGCAGGTCGTCACGCTCACGCCCAACCGCGGCGCCACCATCACGCGCCCGAGCGAGCAGGAGGCGCGCGAGGTGTTCGAAGTCCGGCGCCTGATCGAGCCCACACTGACCGAACGCTTCATCCACAACGCCTCGCGCACCGACATCCAGCAACTGACGCAAACCATCCGCGACGAAGAAACCGCCCGCGCCGCCGGCGACATGCGCCGCGCCATCCGCCTGTCGGGCAACTTCCACCTGCTGCTGGCCGAACGTTCGGGCCACCAGACCATGGGCCGGATCCTGCGCGAGCTGGTTTCGCGCACCTCGCTGATCCTGATGACCTACAGCCCGCCGCACAGCCAGGCGCGCGAAGAAGCCACCGCCTGTGGCTGCGCCGAACACCGCGCGCTGCTGGCCGCCATCAAGCTCAAAGACGCGCGCGAAGCCGCCCGCCTGATGCGCGAACACCTGGAGCGGCTCGAAGCGCAGCTGGTGTTCGGCAAGGCCGAGCCCGAAGCCCTCGATCTGGCCCGCCTTTTTGCGGCCTGACACCATGCGCCAACTGCTGGTCATCAACCCCAACACGTCGGCGCGCGTGAGCGCGCTGCTGCAGCAGCACGTGCAGGCCGCCGCCGGTTCGCACGTGCAGGTGCGCACCGTCACGGCCCGCTTCGGCGCGCCCTACATCGCCGACGAAGCCAGCTACGCGATCGCGGCGCACGCAGCGCTCGACGCCTGGGCCGCAGCGCTGGCCGACACCGCCTCGCCGCCGCCCGACAGCGTGCTCATCGGCTGCTTCGGCGACCCGGGCCTGATGGCGCTGCGCGAATCCAGCCCGGCGCCGGTCACCGGTCTGGCCGAGGCCGCCTTCATCGAAGCCGCGCGCCATGGCCGCTACGCCATCGTCACCGGCGGCGAGCGCTGGGGCCCCATGCTGCAGCGCCTGGCGCAGGCCCTGGGCCAGGCCCAGCAACTCGCTGGCATCCACACCGTGGTGCCCACCGGCGCCCAACTCGCGGCCGACCCCGACGCCGCACACCGCCTGCTGGGCCAGGCTTGCCGCGACGCCGCGCACCAGTTGGGCGTGCAGGCGGTGATCCTTGGCGGCGCCGGGCTCGCGGGCATGGCCGCTGCGGTGCAGTCCGCCGTGCCGGTGCCCGTGATCGACAGCGTGATCGCAGGCACCCACTGGGCGCTGCGCACCCCGCCCCTGCCACCCCAGCGCGCGACGCCGGGCTTCGACATCGCCTGGGAAGGGCTGTCGCCCGAGATGGTGGCGATGAGTGGTGAGCCCCCACGCTCCACCGCTGCGCGGGTCGCTGCCCCCCAAGGGGGCTGACCCCGCCTTGGGGCGGCCCGGCGGCAGGGTCGGTGAGCCCTTACCCTCCACCGCTGCAAGGTCGCCGACGCACACACACCGTCATTCCCGCGCAGGCGGGAATCCAGCCGCTTCAGGGCAGCCGGAGCCAAATACCCTCCACGCGCGCGGCCTTTTGCCCCACCCGCGCAAACCCCGATCCCCTGCGACAGCGCCGCGCACCCGGGCGACGCACAATGTCGCCATGGTCCGCCCCACCCAACTCCTGCACCCCCAGCGCACCCCTGTCGCCGTGCGCCCCGCCGCCACCGTCCTGCTGCTGCGCGACAGCCCGCAAGGCCTTGAAGTGCTGATGACGCGCCGCTCCATGACGGCCAGTTTCGCGCCCGGCGCCTACGTCTTCCCCGGCGGCGGCATCGACGCCGCCGACGCCCAGGGCCACGCCCTGTCCACCCGGCGCCCGACCCAGAGCGACACGCGCCTGACGCAGGCCATCGCCGCCATCCGTGAAAGCTTTGAAGAGCTGGGCGTGCTGCTGGCTCGCCGCGCCGACGGCAGCTTCCTGAACACCGCACAAATCGCCGCGCTCGACCGCCGCGCGCCGTTCGCCGAGCAGTGCGCAGCCCAGGGCCTGACCCTGGCCGGCGCCGAGGTCTTCGTGCTCGCGCACTGGGTCACCGACCGCGACCTGCCCAAGCGCTTCGACGTGCCCTTCCTGGCCGCGCGCATGCCCGAAGGGCAGGAGCCGGTGGCCGACGAATCGGAGCAGTTCGAGCCCGTCTGGGTGCGCCCGGCCGACGCGCTGGCGCGCCACGCCGCCGGCCAGTTCTTCATCATCTTTCCCACCATCCGCACGCTGGAGCGGCTGCAGGCCTACGCCACGGTGGACGCGGTTCTGAGAGCCTGTGGCCAGTCGCTCGCCGGGCCGCCCCAAGAGCGACTGCACCCCCTCGGGGGGCGTGGCGAAGCCAGGGTCGGGGGCCAGGTTCTCGACGAACCGCTGTTCACCAGTTGCCCGCGCGCCGGCCTCATGAATGGCCACGAGTCGCGCCACATGGAACACGAAATGCCCTTCGGTGAACTGGCCCTGGTCAGCCCCGACGGCCAGATCGTGCACGAGCTGGCCTGGCAGCACGAACGCCCCGTGCCCCTGCTCAAGAACGTGCAGCGCCTGACCGCGCCCAACCCCGGCTTCATGACCGGCCCGGGCACCAACAGCTACCTGGTCGGCGACCCGGCCACCGGCCACATCGCCATCGACCCGGGCCCGGCTGACCCAGTACATGTGGAACGCCTGTGGCGCGCGGCGGGGGGCGACATCCGCGCCATCGTCTGCACGCACTCACACGCCGACCACTCCCCCGGTGCGCCGCTGCTGCAAGCCCTGTGCGAACAAGGTGGCAAGGGCAAACCACCCATCCTGGGCCTGCCCAGTGCCGACACCGCCCGCGCCAACAGCCAGTTCACACCCGAGCGCGCGCTGGCCGACGCCGAACGCCTGGTGCTGCGCACCCCCGACGGTGCGGTGGCGCACACCCTGCAAGTGGTCCACACCCCCGGCCACGCCGCCAACCACCTGTGCCTGCTGCTCGAAGAGGACGGCCTGCTGTTCAGCGGCGACCACATCCTCAACGGCAGCACCACCGTGATCGACCCGCCCGACGGCCACATGGGCGCCTACCTCGACGCGCTCGACAAGCTCGACCGCCTGTGCGAAGCGCACGGCGTGCACTTCATCCTGCCTGCCCATGGTTATGTGCTGGGCGACCACCAGCGCAGCGCCGAGCAGCCGGGCAGCCCCGAACACGGCGGCGCCCGCGCCGCCATCGCCCACCTGAAAGCCCACCGCCTGGCGCGCGAAGCCAAGATCGCCCGCGCCATGCAGGCCGCGCCCGACGGCACACTGGACGACTGGGTGAAGATCGCCTACGACGACGTGCCCGAACGCCTGTGGCCGGTGGCCAAGCGCTCCATGCTCGCGCACGTGGAACGGATCCAGAGTCTGGGCGGGTTCAACGCCTGAAGGATTCCCATGACACCCCGCATCGACCGACACGCCTGGTACTCCCGCTTCGCCAAGGCGGCTGCGCGCTTCTCCGGACGCCCGCGCATCTTCACCCTGGCCGTCGCCATGATCGGCGTCTGGCTGGTGACGGGGCCGCTGTTTCACTTCAGCGACACCTGGCAACTGGTGATCAACACCAGCACCACCATCGTCACTTTTCTGATGGTGTTCCTCATCCAGAACACCCAGAACCGCGACACCGAGGCGATCCAGGTCAAGCTCGACGAACTGATCCGCGTCACCCAGGGTGCGCACAACGCCCTGCTGGCGCTGGAGGAACTGGAAGAAGAGGAACTCGACGCCTTCAAGGCCCGGTACCTGGCACTGGCGGCCGAAGCCCGCGCCCGCCTCGACCTCGGCGCACCGGACACCGACACGCCCGAGGCCTGACCCCACCGCCTCGCCAAGCGCATCGCGTTCGTCTCCCATATTCATGGCAACCTGCCCGCGCTGCGGGGGGCGCAAGACGGGTGAATGTGTGGCATCAAACGTGGCGGATGAGACGCAGATGGCAGCGGCGTCGGCCGCGTCGTGCTCGCCGCGCTTGCCCGAGAGGCGGTAGGGGATGACGAACTTGGGCGCCATCAGGCGCACGGTGTGACCGAACCGAGCAAACTCACGCGCCCAATGGTGGGCGCCGGAGCAGGCCGCCATGCTGATCACGCACGGCGGCAGCGAGGCGATGAGTTCGAGCAGCGTGGCTGCGCGGCACACGGGGACGCACCAGCGCGGGCTTGCCTGCTTCGTCCACGCCGTGAACGGCAAAGACGTTCTTTGCCAGATCGATGCCAACGGATACGATTGCCATGGCCTTCCCCTTCCAACAAACGAGTGAGTTGATGAGAGTTCGCACTTCCCATCGTGGCACCTGGATGCCGTACCCCGCAAATGCGCGGATCACCCGGGACGGGGAAGTCCCTTTCATTCGTTAGACCTCAGAACCAGCACATGGCCATCATCGGTCGCAAGCCAATCACCATCCCACCTTGGGTGAGGATTGCCATCGCGCTCGTGGTCGCGACTGTGCTCACACTGGTCGCCCTCTCGTTGACGTTCGGCAATTCGGGAAACATCGGTGGAAAGGCCGCTCTAACCGGAGCCGTTCTGGTGCTACCCCTCGTCTTGGCCACAAAGTCCGAGTGGTCCGCTGGCGTGTCCATCGCCTTCGCGTTCGTAACTTACTTTTTAGTGTGCATGGCCGCGGTGTGGTTCTTCACGCGCGAAAAGCGTGTCCAAGGTGAGTAGGCAACAGAATGCCGGACGGACTGAGGTCCAACAGGTCGTTCGCCGCAGACACGCGGCGGCATTGCGCCGCCAAGCGGAGGTTCACCAGCATGCCAGACGGAGCAATGCCAATGCGTGCGTGATGAAGTGGGGGCAATAAAAGTGTGAAGCGCACCGATAAGCCGGATTCTGTGCATGCAGGTTGCCCCGCATGTGACCGCCATTTCTCTGGGCCGGGGGTCGCCCACCCGGCTCGATGCTACCTACCCGCCAGCTCCGCGGAACCACATCAACGCTGGCCTATTTGGTATTGCTGCGCGTAGAGATTGCCCGTTTCACCCGAACTGAATCGGCTCGTCTCTGTTGCTCTGATCCTCACCTTAGGGTCTTGCGACTGGTCGGTGGAGAGGTGTTACCTCCTACGCTGTCCTGTGCAGTCCGGACGTTCCTCCAGCACACCCTTTCGGGTCTCGTGCCAGCGGCGGTCTGGCGCGCTTCACGGGCCGGATTATCCCGCAACCGTGCGGCGAAATTGCGGGGTGGCCCAGATTCAAGCGCCGGGCCGCCGCGGCCTTGCTGGATGCCCGCCTGCGCGGGCATGACGGAGTTGGGGGGCAGCGACCCGCGCAGCGGCGGAGCGTGGGGGCCACATTCATCACACCAGCCGCCGGATCTCCTTGTGGCGCCAGACACCGTGGTAGTACGCCGTCTGCAGCCCCAGCATCACGAGGTAGGCCACCGGGAAGCCCAGCCAGATGCCGGGCAGGCCCATGCGTGCGTCGAGCGCCCAGGCCACCCCGGTCTGCACGACGATGATGCAGAAGATGGTGATGAGGGTGGGCACCAGCACCACGCCGCTGGCGCGCATCAGCCCGCCGATGACGGCCTGGAAGCCGAAGATCAGGATGCTCCAGAGCATGATGTGCAGGAAGTGTTCGGCCTGCGCCAGCACGTTTTCCTGCGTCAGGAACAGGCCCAGGAACACGCGCGACAGCGCGTAACCCAGCAGCACCAGCCCGCCAGTGATCGCCACGTTGAGCCACAGGCCGGTCTTGAGGATGCGCCCCAGCCGTTCGTTGGCGCCGGCACCGATGGCCTGCGCCGCCAGGATGGAGGCGGTGATGGCGATGGACAGCGCCGGGAACTGCACGTAGTTCACCACCTGCGTGACGGCGCCATAGGCCGCGGTGGCTTCGGAGCCGTGGCGGTTCACCAGGGTCAGGATCACCAGTTCCGACACCGAGATCACCACCATCTGCACGCCCGTGGGCAGGCCGATGCGCAGCACCTTGGCAAGCACGGCGCGGTCCAGCCGGAAGGCGGCGAGCAGGTGGCGGTCGGGCGCCATCACGTGGCCGAGCCGGCGCAGGCGCACCGCCAGGAAAGCCAGCGCCGCCAGGGTCGAGATGAAGCCGGCCACCGCCGCACTCAGGATGCCCAGTTGCGGCAAACCGAGCCAGCCGCGGATGAAGGCCGGCGTCAGCAGCAGCCCCAGGCTGGTGGAAATGGCCAGCGCCATGAGCGGCGAGACGGTGTCGCTCACGCCGCGCAGCAACTGGGTGAACAGGATGAACACCAGCAGCACGGGCATCATGAGCATCATCACCCGCGCATAGCGCAGCGCGTCTTCCAGAACGTCGGGCGGGGTGCCCAGGGCCTGCATGGCTTCGCGGGCGAACACGGCGCCCAGCACCGCCGCCACCAGGCCGATGAGGGCGCCCAGCGCCAGCGCAGCGCCCGTGATCTGGCGCACCTTGCCCGGTTCGCGGGCGCCCCAGGCCTGGCCCACCAGCACCGAAGCGCCCGCGCCCAGCCCGATGACCAGCGAGATGAAGAAGAACACGATGGGGAACATGCCCGCCACCGCCGCCAGCGCGTGGGTGCCCAGCATCTGGCCGATGTAGATGCCGTTGAGCGTGCCCGACAGCCCTTGCAGGATGTTGGACAGGATCATGGGCACAAGGAAGATGAGGTAGACGCGCCACAGCGGCGGGGGCGTCTGGGGAATCGAAGCGGTCATGAAAACCCAGTCAAAAAAATTCGGCGGGGTGCCACATGGGGCGGTGTGGGTCAGGGGGCCACGTCAAAGGCGTCGCGGGCCAGCCAGGCGAGGTGGCCTTTCACGTCGGCCGGCCAGCCGGTGGTCTGGCGGTGGAAGCCGGCGCCGTCGCCCGCAAACAGGGCGCGGCAGGCCTCTTCAAACCCGGGCCAGTCGGCCGTCATGGCGCTCATGAAACGGTAGGCGCGCTCGCGCGCCAGGCGCTGGGCGTCGGCTTGCACCTGGCTGCGGCGGGCTTCGTCCACCAGCCGCCGCAGGGTGGCGGATGCCCCCCCGCGCTGTTGCGCCAGCCAGGCCCAGTGGCGCGGCAGCAGCGTCACTTCGCGCGCCACCACGCCCAGCCGCGGCCGGCCGACCGATGCGCCACTGTCCGGCGCGGCGCCGTCTGCCGCAGCGTCCTCGGGCTCGCCGGTGCCGGCGGGCCAGGGGTGGTCGACCTGGGCGCCAGTGCCGTCATCAAACACCAGCAGGCGCTCGTCGGACGCGGGCAGGTCGGCCAGCGCCCGGGCAACGTCGGCATACCGGCCCTGCGCCACGCGGCGCGGACCGAGGAAGGCCGAGCAGGTCGGCCAGGGTTCGGCAGGGGTATCGGGGGTTTCGGTGAGCATGGCGCGCATTATATCCGGGTATTTTATTTTTACCCGGGCTAAATAAAACCTGCGTCCACCGCTGGCACGGCGACAATAGCGGGCCACGACCGTCCTGCTTGATCACTACAAGCCCCACGACCATGATCCGCATTGCCGAACTGAAACTGCCCCTGGCCGAGGTGCCTTTCGAGCACCGCCGCGCCGCCGACGCCCCCACCGAAACCGACGACGACCGCGCGCCACCGCCCCATCCGGTCGAGGCGCTGACGCGCCTGGCGGCGCAGGCCCTGGGGGTCGACCCGGCCGCCATCGCCAGCCTGCAGGTGTTCAAGCGCAGCTTCGACGCGCGCAAGGCCGATCTGCTGGCGGTCTACATCGTGGACGCGACGCTGGCCGATCCGGCGCTGGAGCCGCACCTGCTCGCGCAGCATGCGAAGAACCCGCACATCCAGCCCGCGCCCGACATGGCCTGGCACGCGCCCGGGCAGGCGCCGGCCGGCTGGCCGGTGCGCGAAGAAGACCGGCCGATCGTCGTGGGCCTGGGCCCCTGCGGGCTGTTCACCGCCCTGACCCTGGCACAGATGGGGTTCCGCCCCATCGTGCTGGAACGCGGCAAGCCGGTGCGTGAGCGCACCAAGGACACCTGGGGCCTGTGGCGCAAGAAGCAGCTCAACCCGCAGAGCAATGTGCAGTACGGCGAAGGCGGCGCGGGCCTGTTTTCCGACGGCAAGCTCTACAGCCAGATCAAGGACCCGCGCTTTCTGGGCCGCAAGGTGATGCAGGAATTCGTCGAGGCCGGCGCGCCGCCCGAAATCCTGTACCAGGCCCACCCGCACATCGGCACCTTCAAGCTGGTCAAGGTGGTCGAGACCATGCGCGAGAAGATCGTCGCGCTCGGCGGCGAGATCCGCTTCCAGCACCAGGTGACCGGTCTCCGGCTGGAGGCCGGCGGCGATGGCCGGCAGCAACTGGCCGCCCTAAGCGTGCGGCGCCTGGACACGGGCGACACCGTGGAACAGCCGGCGCGGCGCGTGGTGCTGGCCCTGGGCCACAGTTCGCGCGACACCTTCGCCCTGCTGCACGACGCGGGCGTGTTCCTGGAAGCCAAACCGTTTTCGGTCGGCTTTCGCATCGAACACCCGCAGGGCGTGATCGACCGCGCGCGCTGGGGCCGCCATGCCGGCCACCCGCTGTTGGGCGCGGCCGACTACAAGCTGGTGCACCACGCCCAAAACGGGCGTGCGGTCTACAGCTTCTGCATGTGCCCGGGCGGCACCGTGGTGGCGGCCACCAGCGAACCCGGCCGCGTCGTCACCAATGGCATGAGTCAGTATTCGCGCGCCGAGCGCAACGCCAACGCCGGCATGGTGGTGGGCATCGACCTGGCCGACTACCCCACGCACTTCCCGCAGGACCTGCCGCTGTGGACCGCCGCCTTCGGCGACACCGATGGCCCCCGCTACGCCCAGCAGGCCGAGGCCATGGCGGCGCAGGGCCAGACGCACCCGCTGGCGGGGATCGTGCTGCAGCGCGCGTTGGAAGCGCGCGCTTTCGAACTGGGCGGGCGCAGCTACGAAGCACCGGGCCAGAAGGTGGGCGACTTCCTCGCCGGCACCCCCTCGCGCGCCTTCGGCGAGGTGCAGCCTTCGTACAAACCGGGCGTGAAGCTGGGCGACCTGGCCCCCGCCCTGCCGGCCTACGCCATCGAGGCCATGCGCGAGGCGCTGCCGGTGTTCGGCCGCAAGATCAAGGGTTACGACATGCCCGACGCCATGCTCACAGGCGTGGAAACGCGCACCAGCTCACCACTGCGCATCACGCGCGGCGAAGACTTGCAGAGCCTGAACACGCGCGGCCTGTACCCGGCCGGCGAAGGCGCCGGGTACGCCGGCGGCATTCTGTCGGCGGGGGTGGACGGCGTGCGCATTGCGGAAGCGGTGGCGCGCGACCTGCTCGGCTGAGCCCCGCGCCGTCCCGCCCCTACACGGCGTTACATCTGCCGCACCAGCTTTACCTGCCTATCGGTGCGCCTTGACAGGGCACCGGCACGATGAAGGCTCCTTCAACCCAAGGAGTTCTTCATCATGAACCTCTCTCGCAAGCCCCTCCTGCTGCCCGTCATGGCGGGCGTGATCGCAGCATCCGCCACCGGCCTGGCCCAGGCCGGCAACGAGAAGGCCCGTGTGGTCAGCAGCACCCCGATCTACGAAACCGTGTCGGTTCCGCGCGAAGTCTGCCGCGCCGAGCAGGTGGTCGTGCCAGGCCGCTCCAGCGGCGCCGGCGCCATCATGGGCGGCATTGCCGGCGGTGCCATGGGCAATGCCATCGGCGGCGGCAGCGGCCGCGCCATCGCCACCGTGCTCGGGGTCGTGGGCGGCGCCGTGCTGGGCGACCGCATCGAAGGCCGTGGCCCGGCCACCACCCAGACCGTGCAACGCTGCCAGACCGAATACGTGAGCGAGCAACGCCCGGCCGGCTACAACGTGGTGTACGAATACGCTGGCCGGCGCTACAGCATGCAGACCGAACAGGCCCCGGGCCGTTACGTGAATGTGAACGTCACGCCCAGCGCCCCGGCCTACCGCCCGCAAGCCGGCTGGCAGCAACCGCAACCTGGCGTGATCCACATCGACGCCCAACCCCAGCCACGCGGACCCGGCCGCCACTGGTACTGACGCGCACGGCCACAGGGCCTGACCAGAAACGACAAACCCCGCCGATGGCGGGGTTTGTTTTGAGGGAAAACCGGAAGCCGGTGGGTCAGAGCTTCTGCAGCGCGGCGATGCGCTCTTCCATCGGTGGGTGGGTGCTGAACAGCTTGCCCAGGCCGCCGGCGATGCCCATGGCCTGCATGGTCTTGGGCAGCTCGCCCGGAGTCATGCCGCCCAGACGGGCCAGGGCATTGATCATGGGCTGCTTGCGGCCCATGAGCTGGGCGGCCCCGGCGTCGGCGCGGAATTCGCGCTGGCGGCTGAACCAGGCCACCACAATGGCGGCGGCAAAACCCAGCACGATGTCGAGCACGATGGTGGTGACCATGTAGCCGATGCCCGGGCCGCTGCTGTTGCTGTCGCCCCGGCGCAGGAAACTGTCCACCGCATAGCCGATGACGCGGCTGAGGAACACCACGAAGGTGTTCATCACGCCCTGGATCAGCGTCATGGTGACCATGTCGCCGTTGGCCACGTGGGCCACTTCGTGGCCGATCACGGCCTCGACCTCTTCGCGCGTCATGCCCTGCAGCAGACCGGTGGAAACGGCCACGAGCGCGCTGTTCTTGAAGGCGCCGGTGGCGAAGGCATTGGGAGCGCCGTCGTAGATACCCACTTCGGGCATGCCGATGCCGGCCTTTTCGGCGAACTTCTGGACCGTCTGCACGATCCAGGCCTCGTCGGCGGTCTGCGGCTGGTTGATGATGCGCACGCCCATGCTCATCTTCGCCATCATCTTGCTCATCAGCAGCGAGATGGTCGCGCCGCCAAAGCCGATGATCAGCGAGAAGCCGGCCAGCGCCGTCATGTTCAGGCCGTTGGCGGTCAGGTAGCGGTCGACCCCGAACAGGCGGGTCGTGATCAGCAGCACCGCCATGACGGCCACGTTGGTCAGGACAAACAAGAGGATGCGTTTCATGCAGGCTCCGTGGGGTTGAAAACAGGGATGAATGATAGTGGGGGCCGATCTGCCCCGTTTCAAGCGGAACGGCGGCCCATCTGCGGAGCAGTTCGGCGCTCAGACCTGGGGCAGCAGGAAGCGGCGTTCCCAGGCGGTGACTTCGCGCAGGAAATGCTCGTGCTCCAGGGTCTTGACGGCCAGATACCCGCGCACGAAACGTTCACCCAGCAAACGGGCAGCATGCCGGCTCGACGCCATCTGATTCAGCGCCGCGTCAAAGGTTCGCGGCAAGTCGCGCGCCTGATCGTAACCATTGCCCTGCACCGGCTCGGCGGGCTGGCAGCGCTCTTCCAGGCCGGCCAGCCCGGCCGCCAGCGTGGCGGCCATGGCCAGGTAGGGATTGGCATCGGCACCGGCCAGGCGGTTTTCCACCCGGCGTGCGGCCGGGCCGCTGACCGGCACGCGCAGGCCAGCGGTGCGGTTGTCGTGGCCCCACTGCACGTTGGTCGGCGCCTGGCTGCCGGCCACGTAGCGACGGTAGCTGTTGACGGTGGGCGCGTAGACCAGCATCAGGTCGGGCGTGTAGGCCTGCAACCCGCCGATGTAATGCCCGAAGGCCTCGGTCGCCGAGCCATCGGCGGCACTGAAAATGTTGCGCCCCTGCGCGTCGACCACGCTCTGGTGCAGGTGCATGGAGCTGCCGGCTTGCCCGGGCACGGGCTTGGCCATGAAGACGGCATTCAACCCCTGCTGCAGCGCGATCTCGCGCGCCGCGGTCTTGAACAGGAAGGCCTGGTCGGCCACCGCCACCGGATCGCCGTGCAGCAGGTTGATCTCGTACTGGTTCTCGCCCACCTCGTGCAGCCAGGTGTCGGCGCGGATGCCCAGACCGTCGATGGCGGCGTGAAAGGCGTCCCAGAACGGCGCCAGTTCGTTGAGCGCGTTCAGGCTGAAGGCCGACTGACCCACCTCGGGCCGACCGCCCTTGCCGGTCGGCGAGACCAGCGGCTGGGCCGGGTCGGTCATGGCGGCGGTCAGGTAGAACTCGATCTCGGGCGCGACCACCGGGGTCAGCCCGGCTGCGGCGTAGCGCGCGACCACGTTTTTGAGCACCGAACGCGGCGCGAACTCGCACAGGCTGCCGTCCATTTCATAGGCGTCGTGCACCGCCAGATAGCGCGGCACGCTGGCCCAGGGCGAGCGTTTGAGCGTGGCCAGATCGGGCACCAGACGCACGTCGGGATCGCTGTCGGGGAAGATGGGGTCGTAGCTGTATTCGCCGGTCACGCACTGCATCGGGATCGCCTGGCAGATGCGCAGCTCGGTGCCACCGGCAAAGCTCGCCGCCGGCATGAGCTTGCCACGCGGGTAGCCGGTGACGTCGGCGAACAGGCACTCGACGTCGCGCACGCCGATCTCTCGGAAGTGGGCGGCCAGGGTGGCGCGGTCGGCGTCCAGCGAGAGGTTCAGGTGGGACCAGGAAGCGGCGGCGGAAGAAGTCATGTCAGATGGGCGGTGGCGATTCGGGGCGGCCGGAACACGGTGTCGTCGTTGTAGAACGCCGGCTGCTGGTTGGCCGGCCACCAGCCCGGTACGCCCAGCACAGGCAGGGGGGTGAAGGGTTTGGTGGCCAGTTCGGCGGCCGTCAGGCGTGCTGCCAGCCAGTGGTCCCAGGCCGCCAAGTCGTCCCCCAGTTCGGTGGGCACGGGTGCACGGTAGACATGCCCGGTGATGGACTTGTAAGGCAAAACCAGCTTCTCCAGCAGCGCGTGCCCGAACGCTACCAGCCGCGTCTGCGCCCACAGGGGCCGCAGGTCCACGAAGAGCCGGGTCCACTCACGGGCGATCAAGGCGTCCCAGATCTCGTCGGGCGCCTGCAGCAGCACGGCGTTTTCGTCGAACAGGGTGATCGCGTCGCGCACCGGCCCGCGCACCTGGCCCACGCCCGCCTGCGCGATCTGTGCCGCCTGCAAGCGGTTGAGCAGGCGCTTGGTGGCCGGAAACCGTTGCCAGACCAGGCCGTTGAAGAAGTCGTGCAGGCCCTCGCGCGTGGGCACCGCGCCGGTCTCGAAGATGAACTGCTCGTAGGCCATGCCCTCGGGCAGCTCGCCCTGCGGCACGAAGCGTGGGCCGGCCGCCCCGACCTGCTGCGTCAGCGCCTGCGGCAGCGGCACGCCCCGCGCACAGGCCGCGCACACCGCCTCACCGGCGGTGGCAAAGGCGGCGTTCCAGGGCAGCGACCAGTCGGGCGAGGGCCTTGCCTGTTTCGCCCCGGTCGCGGCACACATGGTCTCAGCCCACCAGCTTCCAGGGCAGCGCTTCGCCCGAGCGCAGCGGCTTGAGCTCGGCTTCGCCGAAGGCAAAGCTCTCGGGCGGCGTCCAGCTTTCCTTGCGCAGGGTGATGGTGCCGCTGTTGCGTGGCAGGCCGTAGAAGGCCGGGCCGTTGAAGCTGGCGAAGGCTTCGAGCTTGTCGAGCGCGCCCGCAGCCTCGAAGGCCTCGGCGTACATCTCCATGGCGGCGTGCGCGGTGTAACAGCCGGCGCAGCCGGTGGCATGTTCCTTCAGGTGCGCCGGGTGCGGCGCGCTGTCGGTGCCCAGGAAAAACTTGGCACTGCCGCCCGTGGCCGCCACCATCAGGGCCTGGCGGTGGGTCTCGCGCTTGAGCACCGGCAGGCAGTAGTAGTGCGGGCGGATGCCGCCGGTGAAGATGGCGTTGCGGTTGTAGAGCAGATGGTGGGCGGTGATGGTGGCGCCCAGGTTGTCGCCCGCCTCGGCCACGTACTGCGCGGCTTCTTTCGTGGTGATGTGTTCCATCACGATCTTCAGGCCCGGGAAGTCCTTGCGCAGCGGTTCCAACTGCTGCTCGATGAACACCGCCTCGCGGTCGAACAGGTCGATGTCGGGGCTGGTCACCTCGCCGTGCACCAGCAGCAGCACGCCAGCCTTCTGCATGGCTTCGAGCGTTTTGTAGGTCTTGCGGATGTCGGTCACGCCCGCATCGCTGTTGGTGGTGGCGCCGGCCGGGTACAGCTTGCAGGCCACCACGCCGGCGTCCTTGGCGCGCGCGATCTCGTCGGCCGGCAAGTTGTCGGTCAGATACAGCGTCATCAGCGGCTCGAAGGCCACACCTGCGGGCACGGCGGCGCGGATGCGCTCGGCGTAGCCCGTCGCCTGGGCCGCGGTGGTCACCGGCGGCTTGAGGTTGGGCATGATGATGGCGCGGCCGAACTGGGCAGCCGTGTGGGGCACGACGGTGTTCAGGGCGGCGCCGTCGCGCACGTGCAGGTGCCAGTCGTCGGGGCGGGTGAGGGTCAGGGTGTCTGGGGTCATGGGGTCTGCTCAGGAGTCGGGCGGATTGTCCCATGGGACCTGCACGCCGTGCGCCGCCTCCAGGCAGCGCAGAAAGGTCTGTGCCAGCCGGTCGGACGTTGAAGAAGCCCGCGCCACCGCCACGAAATCCACGGTGTAACCCAGCTCGGCCAGCGCCACCCGGCGCATCTCTCCTTGCGCCACGAAGGGGGCGGCATAGTGGTCCGGCAGGAAGCCGACATAGCCGCCCGAGCGCACCAACAAGGCCACGGCTTCTTGGTCGTTGACCATGGCGCTGCGCTTGAGGCCGAAGCGCCGCGTCACCTCCATGTTCGGCGAATGGAAGGCCAGACCGGCACAGTCGGCCGGGCGCACATCGTCCAGCGCCACCGGATCGCGGGCGAACAGGGGATGCTCCCGGCCGCAGTAGAGGTGCATCTGCTCGTCGAACAGCGGTGTGTACTGCAGGCTTTGCGAACGGCGGTGGTCGGGGACCACGGCGAGGTGCAGTTGCCCGTCAATGACGCCAGGTTCGAGCACATTGAGTGCGCCGATGGTCAGCTCCAGCCGCACCTGCGGCGCCTGCGCCCGGAAAGCGCGCAAGGCGCGATCGATACGTGCCGCCGGGTTGGTCACCGTCTTGTCGAACAGCCCCAGCCGCAAGGTCCCGGTGAGTTGACCGTGCATCTGTCCGACATGGGTGCGGAACGATTCGAGCGCACCCAGCAGGTTCAGGGTGTCGGCGTGCACGCGCTGCCCTTCGTCCGTGAGCGCAAAACCGCCCCGGCCGCGCCGGCAGAGCACCAGGCCCAGGCGCTCCTCCAGGTCCTTGACGTGGCGGCTGATGGTCGAACGGCCGATGTTGAGCTCCAGCTCGGCCGCGGCCATGCCGCCGCAGTCCACCACCGCCTTGAACACTTTGAGCAGGCGGATGTCGGTGTCGCCCACCTGCCCCAGCCACGCCTTGGAATGCGCCACGATGCCCACCTTTCAAAGTTTCATGAATCTGCAACTGAACAGCGCCATGTTGCAGTTTAAAGAATGCGGTGAGCGCCGCACAATCGCGAGATTGTTTGCCCCTCCACAGGATTTGCCACCATGGACATGACCGATCTGAAAGCCACCGCCGGCCTGACCGCCGCCCAGCTCGACGCCCACTGGATGCCCTTTTCGGGCAACCGCCAGTTCAAGGCCGACCCTCGCCTCATCACGGGCGCCGAAGGCGTGCACCTGATCGACGCCCAGGGCCGCCGCATCCTCGACGGCCTCTCGGGCCTGTGGACCTGCGGCCTGGGCCATTGCCGCACCGAAATCAGCCAGGCCATCGCCCAGCAGGCGGCCACGCTGGACTACTCGCCGGCCTTCCAGTTCGGCCACCCAGCCGCCTTCCAGCTGGCCGAGAAGATCGTGCAGCACATGCCCGAGGGCCTGAACCACGTGTTCTACACGGGCTCGGGTTCGGAATCGGCCGACACCGCACTGAAGATGGCGCGCGCCTACTGGCGCCTCAAGGGCCAGGCCAGCAAAACGCGCTTCATCGGCCGCGAAAAGGGTTACCACGGGGTCAACTTCGGCGGCATCTCGGTCGGTGGCATCGGCGGCAACCGCAAGACCTTCGGCCAGGGCGTCGAGGCCGATCATCTGCCCCACACCCAGCCGGCGGCCGGTTCGTTCGTGAAGGGCATGCCCGCCGAAGGCGGCGAAGCACTGGCCAACCGCTTGCTGGACATCATCGCCCTGCACGACGCCAGCAACATCGCGGCCGTGATCGTCGAACCCTTCTCGGGCTCGGCCGGCGTGGTGATCCCGCCGGTGGGCTACCTGCAGCGCCTGCGCGAGATCTGCACGCAGAACAACATCCTGCTGATCTTCGACGAGGTCATCACCGGCTTCGGCCGCTGCGGCGCCTGGACCGGTGCCGAGGCTTTCGGCGTCACGCCCGACATCCTCAACTTCGCCAAGCAGATCACCAATGGCGCCGTGCCCCTGGGCGGCGTGGTCGCCACGTCCGACATCTACAACACCTTCCTGGCGGCGGGCGGACCGGACTACATGGTCGAGTTCGCGCACGGCTACACCTACTCGGCGCACCCGCTGGGCTGCGCCGCCGGTCTGGCCACGCTGGAGCTGCTGGAGCGGGAAGACGCGCCGGCCCAGGTGCGCGCCCTGGCGCCGCATTTCGAGCAGGCCGTGCACAGCCTGAAGGGCGCAAAACACGTCGTCGACATCCGCAACTACGGCCTGGCCGCTGGCCTGTCGATCGCGCACGCACCGGGCGAGCCCGCCCTGCGCCCCTACCAGGTGGCCATGCACTGCTGGAAGCAGGGTTTCTACGTGCGCTATGGCGCCGACACCATCCAGCTCGCGCCGCCCTTCGTCACCACGCCTGCCCAGGTCGACGCACTGGTGAATGCGGTGGGCGAAGCACTCGCCGCCACCGCCTGAGGCGGTCCGGCCGGCCGGTGGTCAGAGCGTGTACTGGCCGTCGGCCTCCGGCTGGAACACCACGCCCAGGATGCGCAGCGTGTCGCGCTGCCCGTCCGGGCCGGTGAGTTCCACCGCATCGCCCTGGCGCCGCCCCAGCAGCGCCATGCCCACGGGCGACAGCACCGACACGCGTCCCGCAGCCACGTCGGCATCCGGCGGGTAACACAGGGTCAGCCGCCGCTCGCCCTCGCCAGGGGCCTGGCCCAGCACCACCTGCGAGTTCATCGTCACCACGTCGGCAGGCACGTCCTGCGGCGCCACTTCGTCGGCGCTGTCGATCAGGTCCATCAGTTCGGCGGCCAAAGCCTCCGCCGGCAGGCGCTTGAGCCAGCGGTGCAGCCGGGCGCGGTCGGTGGCCGTCACCACCGGCCAGTCGGGGGCGGCGGCATTCGAAAGAGGGGGGGCATTCATGAATCACTCCTGTCAGCAAACACCCCGGCAACCATGCCCCGGGGTCGGGCCGAGCGTGGGCGGAACACGGTCCACCCTGTGCAGAAGGCCCGGCGATGGGAAGTGACGCTCAGTTCAGAAAAGGGGGGAGAGGCATCGCCGGGCCAGATCATCTGCGGCGCGGCGTTTCGGTGCGGCCTCCCCCTGGGCGTTCGCACGCGCCGTGGTCTGCACAAAGACAGCCCGGCGGGTGGGGACGAGGGGGTGGCGGAGATTCATGCCGGCATCATAGCCCGGCCCCGGGGATCAGGCCACGGGATGTGTGCTCAGGTAGGCCTGTAGGTCGCGCCAGAACGCCTCGACCGTGCCCTTGGCTTTGCGCGTGCCGGAACGCTCGCGGTAGAGGCGGATGTCCAGCCCGGTCTCAAAGCCGTCGCCAGCGCTGACCAGGCGCCGCGCACGCACTTCGCGCCGCACCGCGCTGGCGGGCAGGAAGGCAATGCCGTGGCCTTCCAGGGCCATGGCCTTGAGACCTTCGGACATGTCGGTTTCGTAGATGCGGTCCAGGTGCACCGGGGTGCCGCTGGCGCGCAGCACCTGGTCAACGGCACGCCCCATGTAGGCACCGGGCGCGTAGGCCAGGTAAGGCAGCGGGTGCGCGGCCGTGCCGGGCAGTGCGTAGCGGGGCCGGCCCTCGGCGTCGGGTTTCACATACGGCGAGAGCGTCTCGCGCCCCAGGGGTAGCATCTCGTAGCGCGCGGCGTCGAGCTGGATCGGCTGCGATGTGTGGTGGTAGGCGATCAGCAGGTCGCAACTGCCTTCCATCAGCCGCATCACCGCGTCGTGCACGTTCATCGCGATCAGGCGGCTTTTGATCGGCGCGCAGCTTTCGCGCAGCCCCGACAGCCAGGCGGGGAAAAACGTGAACGCCAGCGTGTGCGGCACGGCGAACTCGATCACGTCCTGCGCAGCCGCGGTGTGCGCCCGCAGCATCGCACGCGTGGTCTGCAGGGCCTGCAGCATCTCCAGCGCCTGGGTGTAGAGCGTCTGTCCGGCCGGGGTCAGGCGCGTCGGGTAGGACGAGCGGTCCACCAGGTCCGTGCCGGCCCAGGCCTCCAGCGACTGGATGCGCCGGGAGAACGCCGGCTGGGTGACGTGGCGCAACTGCGCCGAGCGGCTGAAGCTGCGCGTCTCGGCCAGGCTGACGAAGTCTTCGAGCCACTTGGTTTCCATGGATCGGCATTATGGCGAGCCCTAGAATTCCGTCATCCCCGCATTCCCGCCACCGGAGCCTTCATGACCTGCCCGACCGCCCAACCCACCGACCTCTCCCACGTGCAGCCGCGCGACAAGGCCGAAATCCTGGCCCAGGCCCTGCCCTACATCCGCAGGTACCACGGCAAGACCATGGTCATCAAGTACGGTGGCAACGCCATGACCGATCCGGCCCTGCAGCAGGCCTTCGCCGAAGACGTGGTGCTGCTCAAGCTGGTCGGCATCAACCCGGTGGTGGTGCACGGCGGCGGCCCGCAGATCGAAACCCTGCTGCAGCGCCTGGGCAAAAAGGGCCACTTCATCCAGGGCATGCGCGTGACCGACGCCGAGACCATGGAGGTGGTCGAATGGGTGCTGGCCGGCGAGGTGCAGCAGGACATCGTGGGCCTGATCAACCAGGCCGGCGGCAAGGCGGTGGGCCTGACGGGTCGGGACGGCGCCATGATCCGCGCCCAGAAGCTCCAGCTGTCGGACCAGCAGGACCCGAACGTCAAGCACGACGTCGGACAGGTGGGCGACATCGTCTCCATCGACCCTTCGGTGGTGAAGGCGCTGCAGGACGACCAGTTCATCCCCGTGGTCAGCCCGATCGGTTTCGGCGAAAAGAACGAGAGCTACAACATCAACGCCGACGTGGTGGCCGCCAAGCTGGCCACGGTGCTGCAGGCCGAGAAGCTGCTGATGCTGACCAACATCCGCGGCGTGCTCGACAAGGCCGGCCAGCTGCTGACCGAGCTGACCCCGCGCCGCATCGACGAGCTGTGCGAAGACGGCACCATCAGCGGCGGCATGATCCCCAAGATCGCGGGCGCGCTGGACGCCGCCAAGAGCGGCGTCAACGCGGTGCACATCATCGACGGCCGCGTGCCCCACGCGCTGCTGCTCGAAGTGCTGGGCGACCAGCCCTTCGGCACCATGATCAAGAGCCATTGATGGCACCGCTGCGCCCACCGCGCGCGCCCTGCCGCCTTCTCGCCAGCGCCTCGCCGGCCCCCATCCGCGACTGAAACGATGCGCCTGCTCCTGGTCGAAGACGACGTGATGGTGGCCAGCGGCATCAAGCTGGGCCTGTGCGATGCCGGCTACACCGTCGACTGGGTCGGCAGCGGCGAGCGCGCCGAACAGGCCCTCGACCGGGAGAGCTTCGACCTGGCCATCGTCGACATCGGCCTGCCCGGCATCGACGGCCTGGAGCTCACACGGCGCCTGCGCGAACGCGGCCTGTCGATGCCGGTGCTCATTCTCACCGCCCGCGACGCCCTGCACGACCGCGTGCAGGGGCTGGACCTCGGCGCCGACGATTACATGGTCAAACCGTTCGAGCTGCCCGAGCTGCTGGCCCGTCTGCGCGCGCTGTTGCGCCGCTCCCAGGCCGCCACCTCGGCGGTGCTCAGTTTCGGCGCGCTGGAGATGGACACGGCCCACCGGCGCGTCACCCTGGCCGGCCAGGTCATGGACATCGGTCCGCGCGAATGGACCGTGCTCGAATACCTGCTGATGCAGGCACCCAAGCCGGCGGCCAAGGACAAGCTGCTGGCCGCGCTGACCGGCTGGGACAAGGAAATCACGCCCAACGCCATCGAGGTCTACGTCTCGCGGCTGCGGGGCAAGCTGGAGCCTGCGGGCATTCTGCTGCGCGCCATCCGGGGCTTCGGCTACCGGCTCGAACTGGCCGGGGCGACCGACGATGCCCACCCCGGCTGAGCCCCGCCCGCCCGAGGGCATGATCTGGGGCCTGCAGAAGCGCCTGCTGGTTCTGCTCATGCTGCCGCTGAGCCTGGTCGGCCTGGTCAGCATGTTTTTTCACTACCAGAGCGCGAGCACCGTCGCGCTGCAGAAAGACCAGCAGTTGCAGCGCCTGCTGCCCATGCTGGCCGATTCCATCGTGGTGGTGAGCGACGCCCCCATGCGCGACGAGCTCGACGACGACCCTGGGCTGGTGTTGCTGCTGGCGCCACCGGTGGAAGAGTTCCTCAAAGAGCGCGAAGGGTTCGCCGCCTACGGCATCGCCGACCACAACGGCCGGCAGCTCGCGGGCGAGAGCTGGCTGCCCACCATCTTGCCCAGCACCGACGACGCGGAATTCGTCAGTGTCGTCGAAGGCGGCATCACCTACCGGGTCATTGCCCAGCGCAACCCGACCGCGGCCGGCGACATGATCCTCATGCTCGCCGACGGCTCCGACGCGCGCCAGCACTGGCTTGACACCGTGCTCGTGCGCGTCATCCTGCCCAACCTGGTGCTGCTGCTGGTCGCAGCGGCTGCCGTGACCTGGGCTGTCGCGCGCGCCTTGCGTCCGCTGCTGACCCTCAAACTGGCCGTCGAACGGCGCTCGCCGCGCGACCTGTCTCCGCTGGACGTGGAGAGCGCCCCGGTGGAGGTGCGGCCCCTGGTGACCTCGCTCAACCGCCTCTTCGGCCTCGTGAACCAGCAGGCCGAAGCCCAGCGCCGCTTCGTCGCGGATGCAGCCCACCAGTTGCGCACGCCGTTGGCGGGCCTGCAGGCCCAGGTCGAGGCCTGGGCCCAGGCCGCCCGCAGCAAACAGGGTGCCGACCTGCTGGCCTTGCGCGTCGATCAGGTGCAGCGCCTGCGCGACGCCACCCGACGCACCTCCCAGTTGGCCAACCAGTTGCTGGCCCTGTCGCGGGCCGACACGGCGAACGCCTCGGCCCAGCCGACCCAGCAGGTCGACCTGATGGACCTGTGCGAAACCATTCTGGCCCTGTACCTCGACGCGGCGGCCGAAAAGCAGATCGACCTCGGGCTGGAAACCGAACCCGCCCAGGTGACCGGCCACGGCTGGCTGCTGCGCGAACTGCTGATCAACCTGGTGGACAACGCCATCAAGTACACCCCCGCCGCGGGGCGCGTCACCCTGCGCTGCGGGCTGCAACAAACCCCGCTGGGCCAGCAGGCCTGGCTGGAGGTCGAAGACGACGGCCCCGGCATTCCCGCCCACGAACTGCACAAGGTGCTGGACCGCTTCTACCGCCTGCCCGGCACGCCCGGCGAAGGCAATGGCCTGGGACTGGCCATCGCCGATGAAATCGCCCGTGCCCACCACACACTGCTGCAGCTTCACCGCGGCGCGCAAGGACAGGGCTTGCGCGTGCGCGTCGACTTCGTTCCGGTGTCTCCGCCGCCCGAAGAACCCGCAAGCGCCCCCATGCCGTTCGCCTGAGGGGCCGCCACAAGCCTGTGCGAAAATGTTTCTCGAGGAAGACAGACGTGCGGCCGAGACCTTCGGCTCCACAAAGGCCGACCCCCTGACCGAACGCCCATGACCTCCAGCGCCCCCGAGTCCACGCCCCTGGCCGACACCGAGGCCGACCTCCCCACTCCCGCCGCCGATCCATCGCCCGCTCCCGGACGCAAGCGTCCGCGCCCGGGCGAACGCCGTGTGCAGATCCTGCAGACGCTGGCCAGCATGCTGGAGCAGCCCGGGGCCGACCGCATCACCACCGCGGCGCTGGCGGCCCGGCTGGAAGTCAGCGAAGCCGCCCTGTACCGGCACTTCGCCAGCAAGGCGCAGATGTTCGAAGGGCTGATCGATTTCATCGAACAATCGGTCTTCAGCCTCATCAACCAGTTGGGCGAACGCGAACCCGATCCGCTGCAGCGTTGCCGCAAGCTGGTTGCCCTGCTGCTGCAGTTCGGCGAAAAGAATCCCGGCATGACCCGCGTCATGGTCGGCGACGCGCTGGTGTTCGAGAACGACCGCCTGCAGCAGCGCATGAACCAGTTCTTCGACAAGATCGAGGCCGCCCTGCGCCAGGATCTGCGCGAGGCGGCCACCATCGCCGGGACGGCCACCCCCACGGTCGATGCCCAGGCCGATGCCTCCACCCTGACCGCCTTCTGCGTCGGCCGCTTGCAGCGCTATGCCCGCAGCGGCTTCCGGCGCCTGCCTGCCGAAGGCATCGAACACAGCCTGGTGCGCCTGCTCCCGACGGCTCCCCTCTGACCACAAGGGTTTACCCGCAAATCCCGGCACTTCGCCGCAGAAGCGCACAAAAAAACCCGCGATACGACCCCGGCCGATGCGCACGGGGTCTTTTTTTGGGTGAAAATAGCACGATCGTTCGTTTTATTTTCTTCCCAGCGTCCCATGCCCACGCCCCCCGTCCCGCGCAGCCGCTCACGGCCTTTGCAAAAAGGCCAGCAGACCAAAGCCGCCATCGTCGACGCCGCGCTCGGCCTGGCCACCCAGATCGGGCTGGAGGGGCTGTCCATCGGGGCGCTGGCCGAAGTCATGCAGATGAGCAAGTCGGGGGTGTTTGCCCATTTCGGCTCGCGCGAAGAACTGCAGATCTCGGTGGTCCGTGAATACCACGCCCGTTTCGAAGAGGAAGTGTTCTACCCGGCCATGCAGGCGCCACGCGGCCTGCCCCGACTGCGCGCGCTGTTCAACAACTGGATGAAGCGCACCTCGGTCGAAATCGATTCGGGTTGCATCTACATCAGCGGCGCGGTCGAATTCGAAGACCGCACCGGCCCCGTGCGCGATGCGCTGGAATGGTCGGTCAACACCTGGCTCGAAGCCATGCGCCGTGCCATCGCCCTGTCGGTCGAAGAAGGCCACCTGCGCAGCGACACCGATCCGGCGCTGATGGGCTTCGAGATCCACGCCCTCATTCTGGCGCTGCATTACGAGGCGCGTTTCCTGCGCCGCCCCGACTCGCTGCAACGCGCCATCACCGCTTTCGAGAGCATCGTGCAGCGCTACAGCACCGGCACGATCCTCGCGGTCCCCGCCACCACGGGCCGTCCCCGCAGCGGCGTCAAGGCCTGACCCGTTTTTTTGCCTCACCACACCCTTAGGAGTCCACCCATGCCCGTCTACAACCCGCCCCTGCGCGACATGCAATTCGTGATGCATGAGGTTTTCAACGTCGAGGCCGAATTCAAGGCCATGCCGGCCCATGCCGAGACCGACGCCGACACCATCAACGCCGTGCTGGAAGAAGCGGGCAAGTTCGCGGCCGAAGTGGCCTTCCCGCTGAACATCAGCGGCGACACCGAGGGCTGCACGCTCAACAAGGACACGCACGAAGTCACGCCGCCCAAGGGCTTCAAGGAAGCCTATGCGCAGTACGTGGAAGGCGGCTGGCCCGCGCTGTCGTGCGACCCCGAGTTCGGTGGCCAAGGCCTGCCGTACGTGGTCAACCAGTGCCTGTACGAAATGCTCAACAGCGCCAACCAGGCCTGGACCATGTACCCGGGCCTGAGCCACGGCGCCTACGAAGCCCTGCATGCCCACGGCACCGACGAGCAGAAGAAGACCTACCTGACCAAACTGGTGAGCGGCGAATGGACCGGCACCATGTGCCTGACCGAGCCCCACTGCGGCACCGACCTGGGCCTGCTGCGCACCAAGGCCGAGCCCCAGGCCGACGGCAGCTACAAGATCACCGGCAACAAGATCTTCATCTCGGCCGGCGAACACGACATGGCCGAGAACATCGTCCACCTGGTGCTGGCCCGCCTGCCCGATGCGCCCAAGGGCAGCAAGGGCATCAGCCTGTTCGTGGTGCCCAAGTTCAAGGTCAATGCCGACGGCAGCCTGGGTGAGCGCAACCCGATCTTCTGCACCGGCCTGGAACACAAGATGGGCATCCACGGCAACGCCACCGCGCAGATCGCGCTGGACGGTGCCATCGGCACGATGGTGGGCGAGCCCAACAAGGGCCTGGCCGCCATGTTCGTGATGATGAACGCCGCCCGCCTGGGTGTGGGCAACCAATCGCTGGGCCTGACCGAAGTCGCCTACCAGAACGCCCTGGCCTACGCCAAGGACCGCCTGCAGATGCGCAGCCTCTCGGGCACCAAGGCCAAAGACAAGGAAGCCGATCCGATCATCGTGCACCCCGACGTGCGCAAGATGCTGCTGACGGCCAAGGCCTACGCCGAAGGCGGCCGAGCGCTGCAGATCTTCTGCACGCTGCTGCTGGACAAGGCCCACAACCACCCCGATGAGAAGGTGCGCAAGGAGTCCGACGAACTGGTAGCCCTGCTGACCCCGATCGTCAAGGCCTTCATCACCGACAACGGACACATCAGCACCAACGCCTGCATGCAGGTCTTCGGCGGCCATGGCTTCATCAAGGAATGGGGCATGGAGCAGTACGTGCGCGACAACCGCATCAACATGATCTACGAAGGCACGAACACCGTGCAGTCGCTGGACCTGCTGGGCCGCAAGGTGCTGGGCAACCAGGGTGCCACGCTCAAGAAGTTCGGCAAGCTGATCGCGGCACTGGTGGAAGAAGAAGGCGTGAACGAGCAGATGGCCGAGTTCGTCAACCCGCTGGCCTACCTGGGCGACCAGATGACCAAGTTCACGATGGAGATCGGCTTCAAGGGCATGCAGAACCCCGACGAAGTGGGCGCCGCCGCGGTCGACTACCTGCGCGTGGCCGGCCACCTGGCGTTCGCCTACCTGTTCGCCCGCATGGCCCAGGTGGCGCTGAAGAAGATCGCTGAAGGCAGCACCGATCCGTTCTACACCGCCAAGCTGCAGACCGCGCGCTTCTACTTCGCCAAGCTGTTCCCCGAAACGGCGACGCTGATGCGCACCGCCCGCGCCGGCAGCCGCGTGCTGATGGACACCGAAGCGGCCCTGGCCTGAAGCGCCACCGTCCAGGAGAAGAGCGATGAAGCGGAAAGCCTTGATCACCGCCGCCGTGCTCGGCGGCTGGGTGGTGAGCGCCATGGCGCAAATGACTCCCGAAGGTCTCTGGCGCAACGTCGACGACAAGACGGGCGAGGCCAAGGCCGAGATCCGCATCGCGGCCGGCGCCAATGGCGTGCTCCATGGTCGGATCGAGAAGACGCTGGTGAGCTCGGGCGAGCCGCTGTGCACCGAATGCACCGATGACCGCAAAGGCCAGCCCAAGCTCGGTCTGGAAATCATCCGCGGCGCCCAGAAGTCGGCCACCGATACGCTGTGGGAAGGCGGCCGCATCCTCGATCCTGAAAACGGCAAGGAATACACCCTGCGTTTGACGCCGCTGGAAGGCGGCAAAAAGCTGCAGGTGCGCGGCTACATCGGCCCCTTCTACCGCACCCAGGTCTGGACCCGCGTCGAGTGACGCGGCCACCATGAACGGAACCCCCATGAAATCATTTCAAGTGAAAAAAGTCGCCGTGCTCGGCGCGGGCGTGATGGGCGCGCAGATCGCGGCGCACCTTGTCAACGTCAAGGTGCCGGTCGTTCTCTTTGACCTTCCTGCCAAGGAAGACCCGAAGAGCGGCATCGTCATCCGTGCTGTCGAGAACCTCAAGAAGCTCAAGCCCTCGCCGCTGGGCGTGGCCGCCGACGCGGAGCTGATCACCGCCGCCAACTACGAAGAGCACCTGGCCCTGCTGGGCGAGTGCGACCTCGTGATCGAAGCCATCGCCGAACGCATGGACTGGAAGCGCGACCTGTACCAGAAGATCGCGCCGCACGTGGCCCTGCACGCCATCCTGGCCTCCAACACCTCCGGCCTGTCGATCACCAAGCTCAGCGAAGCGCTGCCCGAGGCAATCAAGCCGCGCTTCTGCGGCATCCACTTCTTCAACCCGCCGCGCTACATGACGCTGGTGGAACTGATCGCGACGCCCACCACGCAGCCGCAGATCCTCGACGATCTCGAAGCCTTCGTCACCAGCGGCCTCGGCAAGGGCGTGGTGCGTGCCAAGGACACGCCCAACTTCATCGCCAACCGCATCGGCATCGCCGGCATGCTGGCCACGATGAAAGAGGTCGACAACTTCGGCCTGACCTACGACGTGGTGGACGACCTCACCGGCAAGCGCCTGGGCCGCGCCAGCAGCGGCACCTTCCGCACCGCCGACGTGGTGGGTCTGGACACCATGGCCCACGTGGTCAAGACGCTGCAGGACAACCTGGACGAAACCACCGACCCGTTCTACGGCAGCTTCGGCACACCGCCCGTGCTGGCCAAGCTGATCGAGCTGGGCCACCTGGGGCAGAAGACCAAGGCCGGTTTCTACAAGAAGGTCGGCCGCGACGTGCTGCGCTTCGAGCTGGAGAGCGAAGAATACGTGCCCGGTGGCCAGAAGGCCGACGAGGTCTACGGCCGCATGCTCAGGAAGCCCGCGGCCGAACGCCTGAAGCTGCTGCGCAACAGCACCGGCCCGCAAGGTCAGTTCCTGTGGGCCATTCTGCGCAACGGTTTCCACTACGCCGCCGTGCATCTGGCCAGCATCGCCGACACCGCTCGCGATGTGGACCAGGCCATGCGCTGGGGCTTCGGCATGAAGCAAGGCCCGTTCGAGCTCTGGCAGGAAGCCGGCTGGCTCGACGTGGCGAAGATGGTGCAGGAAGACATCGACGCCGGCAAGGCGCTCAGCAAGGCGCCGTTGCCCGAGTGGGTGTTCAAGGGCCCGGTGGCCGAGGCCGGCGGCGTGCACACCGCCGAGGGTTCGTGGAATCCCTCCAAGGGCAGGTTCGAAGCGCGCCGCAGCCTGCCGGTGTATCAACGCCAGCACTTCCCCGAGCTGCTGCTGGGCGAAGCCGGGCCGAAGTTCGAGACGGCCGGCACCACCATCAGCGAAGACCGGAACCTGCGCACCTGGACGCTCGACGGTGAGGTGCTGATCGCCAGCATCAAGACCAAGATGCACACGCTCAGCCCCGAGGTCTGCGAAGGCCTGATGGCTGCCATCGCCCTGGCCGAGGCCGAGTACCAGGGCCTGGTGGTGTGGTCGGGCGATGAACCCTTCAGCGCTGGTGCCGACCTGCAGGCCCTGCTGCCGGCCTTCATGGCCGTGGGTGTGGCCGCGGTGGAAGACGCCGAAGGCTTCATGCAGCAGATGATGCTGCGCCTGCGTTATGCCAACGTGCCCGTGATCAGCGCCATGCGCGGCCTGGCCCTGGGCGGTGGCTGCGAGCTGGCGGTGCACAGCGCGCGCCGCGTGGCCCACATGGAAAGCTACGTGGGCCTGGTGGAAGTGGGCGTGGGCCTGATCCCGGGCGCCGGCGGCCTGACCTACATCGCCCGCCGTGCGGCGGAGAACGCGAAGACCTCCACCGGCAAGGACCTCCTGCCTTTCCTGACCGAGGGCTTCACCGCCGCCGCCATGGCCAAGGTGGGCACCAGTGCCATCGAATCGCGCACCATCGGCTACCTGCTGGAGAGCGACCTGATCGTGCCGCACAAGGACGAGGTGCTGTTCGTGGCGCTCAACGAAGCCAAGGCGCTGTTCCGCGCCGGCTACCGCCCGCCGCACAAACGCCTGTTCCCCGTGGCCGGCCGCGACGGCAAGGCCACCATCCTGGGCCAACTGGTGAACATGCGCGACGGTGGCTTCATCAGCCGGCACGACTTCCACATCGCCAGCCTGATCGCCAACGTGGTCACCGGCGGTGACGTCGATCCGGGCACACTGGTGAGCGAGGAGTACCTGATGACGCTGGAGCGTCAGGCCTTCTGCTCGCTGATCGAGCACCCGAAAACCCAAGAGCGGATTCTCGGCATGCTGAACACCGGCAAGCCCCTGCGCAACTGAGGACGCGACATGAGCAAACAGATTCAAGACGCCTACATCGTCGCCGCCACCCGCACGCCCATCGGGCGCTCGCACAAGGGCTCGTTTAAGCACCTGCGCCCGGACGACCTGCTGGCCCACGCGCTGCGCGCCGCCATGGCCCAGGTGCCCAGCCTGGACCCGAAAGCCGTGGAGGACGTGATCGCCGGCTGCGCCATCCCCGAGGCCCAGCAGGGCCTGAACGTGGCGCGCATCGGCGCCATCCTGGCCGGGCTGCCCAACAGCGTGGGCGGCATCACCGTCAACCGCTTCTGCGCCTCGGGCCTCTCGGCCGTGGCGATGGCGGCCGACCGCATCCGCGTGGGCGAGGCCGACGTGATGATCGCTGCCGGCGTGGAGAGCATGAGCATGGTGCCCATGATGGGCAATAGCCCCAGCCTCTCGCCCACGATCTTCCGCAACACCGATGACATCGAGAGCTACGGCATCGCCTACGGCATGGGCCTGACGGCCGAGAAGGTGGCGCAGCAATGGAAGGTGAGCCGCGACGCGCAGGACGCGTTTGCCGTGCAATCGCACCAGCGCGCCGTGCTGGCGATGAAGAACGGTGAGTTCACCGACGAGATCACGCCCGTCACCGTGCAGGAACGCAGCGTGGACCTGGAATCGGCCGAGGTGTCCATCAGCGAGCGCACCGTGAGCCTGGACGAAGGCGCGCGCCCCGACACCACGCTCGAAGGCCTGGCCAGGCTGCGCACGGTGTTCGCCGCGCGCGGCTCGGTCACGGCCGGCAACAGCTCGCAGACCAGCGACGGCGCGGGTGCGCTGATCCTGGCCAGCGAAGCCGCCGTCAAACGCTTCGGGCTGACGCCGCTGGCGCGCTTCGTGAGCTACGCCAGCAAGGGCGTGCCGCCGCACATCATGGGCATCGGTCCGATCGAGGCGATTCCGGTGGCGTTGAAGTACGCTGGCCTCACGCAAGACCAGATCGACTGGTTCGAACTGAACGAGGCCTTTGCCGCGCAGTCGCTGGCGGTGATGAACACCCTGGGCCTGGACCCGGCCAAGGTCAACCCCATGGGCGGCGCCATCGCGCTCGGTCACCCGCTGGGCGCGACCGGGGCCATCCGTTCGGCCACCGTGGTGCATGCGCTCAGGCGGCACAACAAGAAGTACGGCATGGTCACCATGTGCGTGGGCATGGGTCAGGGCGCGGCGGGCATCTTCGAGCGGGTATGACCCTGTGCGGGGCGGGGTGCTGTCGCCCGACAGACCACCCGGCCCCGTCTGTGCGGGCACACTGCAGCCCGATGAACACCCCCGCCACCTCCGCCTTCGACGAAGCCATCGCGCTCTCGGAAACCGCTCCCGGCCGCTACCGTGGCCAGACCCACCCGGGCTACGCCAACATGGTCGGCCCTTTCGGCGGCATCACCGCCGCCACGGCGCTGGCCGCTGTGTGCCGCCACCCGGAGCGCCTGGGTTCACCGGTTGCGCTGACCGTCAACTTCGCCACCGCGCTGGCCGACGGGGCCTTCGAGCTGGAGGCCCGGCCCGTGCGCACCAACCGGTCGACCCAGCACTGGGTGATCGAGTTGCGCCAGAACGGCGCCGTCGCGTTCACGGCCACGGCCATCACCGCCACGCGCCGCGACACCTGGGGCGTCGATGACGAAGCCAAGCCGGCGGTGCCCGCGCCCGACAGCGTGCGCCAGATGGCCATCCCCTCGCCCGTGCAGTGGGTCAAGCGCTACGCCATGCGCCCCATCGAAGGCCTGCTGCCCATGAAGTGGGACGGCAGCGGCATCGGCAGCCGCTCGCGCCTGTGGGTGCGCGACGAGCCGCCTCGCCCCCTCGACTTCGCCAGCCTGACCGCACTGGCCGATGTGTTCTACCCCCGGGTGTGGTTGCGCCGCGCGACCATGGTGCCGGCCGGCACGGTGTCGATGACGGTGTACTTCCACGCCGGCCCTGAGGAATTGGCCGCCACCGGCACCGGCTGGCTGCTCGGCCAGGCCCGCGCCCAGGGCTTTCGCAACGGCTTCTTCGACCAGACCGCCCAGCTCTGGAACGAGGCCGGCCGCCTGCTGGCGACCACGCACCAGGTCGTGTACTACAAGGAATAACCGGGCCCCGCGCGGCGGCGGCGCGGCGTTGGAGGCCAATGGGCCGCCATCACGCTGCTGGATTCCCGCCTGCGCGGGAATGACGGTGTCTGCGCGCCAGCGGCCGCGTCAGCGGTCCAGCGTGGGGGCTGACGGGCCAGCCGCCGGGCCGCCATGGCGTTGCGGGATTCCCGCCTGCGCGGGAATGACGGTGTCTGCGCGCCAGCGACCCGCGCAGCGGCGGAGCGTGGGGGCCCAGAACCCAGCGCCGGGCCGCCCCAAGCGGGGTTCACGCCCCCTCGGGGGGCAGCGACCCGCGCAGCGGCGGAGCGTGGGGGCTCTTCATGGCCGCCCGAGGAACAGGTACAGCCCGGTGTAGCCACGCGGCGCGCTGACCACGCTCAGGTACAACGGCCCCAGCGCGGTGTCGGCCCCCACGAACAGGCTGCGGCCGACCAGCAGGTCGTTCCAGCTCGCGTCGCGCCGACGCAGCCAGGCGTTGCCGGCCTCCAGCGAGCCTCCCACAAACAAAGCCCGTGTCAGCGGGCTGTTCCAGGGCAGGCGGTGGTAGTAGGTCAGCCGGCCGAACGCCAGCATGTTGCCCGAGACCTGGCCGATGCGAAAACCCGAGAGCTGCTGGAAGCCCCCGAGCGAAAACTCGTCGATCGAGCCGATGGCCAGGCGGCTGGCGCGCGCCGCCCGGAACCCGAGGTTGAGCGTGTCGCGGCCCCAGGTGATGGCGCCGGTGGCGGTCAGGTCCATCTTCACGAAGCTGGACGATGGCTGGCCACTGACGAGGCGGCGCCCGCCGATCAGCTCGCCACGCAGCCGGTACCCCGAGGTCGGGAAGTTGGCGTAGTCGAGTTGGTCGGACACCAGGCTGAAGCGCAGGCCGTTGTCGCGCCAGCGCTGGCGCCAGATGGCCGGATCGATGTCCGACAGCGAGGTGCTGATGATCTTGGGCGAAGTCTGGCGCCAGGCCGACAGCAGGCCCACCCGCGCCTCGCCCAGGTGGCCGAGCACCCCCAGCGGCCAGCCGTAGTCCAGCCCCAGGTCCACGTGCGTGCGCGACAGGCTGGCCGCCGCTTCGCCGCTGCCTTCGAACAGGTCGACCCGGCGCAGGCTGCTGCTGAGATAGGCCGACAGGAACTGCGTGCCGTCGCGGCCCAGCGGCTGGTAGAACTCGGTCGACGCCACCGAGGTCTGCCCCAGTTGCAGCAGGTTGCGCCACTCGGCGCCATAACGGTTGATCCAGCGCCGGTTGTGGCTCAGACGCAGGTTGAAGGCCGACTGGCCCTCGAAGTCGGTGCGCAGGTCCAGCCCCATGCGCAGGTAGTTGGGGCCCCAGTCGTTTTCGCGCAGGCGGATCACCAGCGCCTCGCCGCTTTCGGCATGCAGGCGGTCCAGCCGGTAGTCGACCCGGTCGAAGTCACCCGTGGCGGCCAGCGTGCGCAAATCCTGCTCGACGCGCTGCACGTCCAGCGGCTGGCCGGCCTCGCTGTCCACCAGTTGGCGCACGCGGTCGATACGGTCCTGCTCCACCCCTTCAAAGCGCACCTGAGAAACCCAGCTGTCGGCGCCCTGCTCCTGGGTCAGCCGCGTCTGCCGGTGCGCCTGCCACGCGGCGTAGGCCTCGGGCGTGACCGCAAAACGGTCCAGCGCCTGCCGCACGGATTCGGCATAGTCGCGCCCGATCTTCACCAGGTCTTCGGCCCGGTCGAAGCTGGCCGAGGTGATGGTGCCCAGGTCGGGCAGCAGCAGCAGGTCGGACTTGGTGAGCATGTCCATGCTGCGCCGCACGTTCTGCTCGGTCAGGATGTTCACCATCTGGGTGGTGATGCCCACCAGCGTGCCCAGGGTCTCGCGGCCGGCCAGCGGCGTGCCGATGTTGACCGCGATGATCACGTCGGCCCCCATGCGGCGGGCCACGTCCACCGGCAGGTTGTTGACCAGCCCGCCGTCGCCCAGGATGCGGCCGTTGACCTCCAGCGGCGAAAACACCCCTGGCACCGACATGCTGGCGCGCAGCGCGGCCGCGAGGTCGCCGTGGTCCATCACGATGGGCTCGCCGGTCTCCATGTCGGTGGCCACCGCGCGGAAGGGAATCGGCAGGCCGTCGAACGACGCGAGGTGGCGCGCGCCCAGCGTGTAGCGGCGCAGCAGCAGCTCCAGCGACCGGGTCGACACCGCACCGGTGGGCAGGCGGAATTCGCCATCGCGAAAGCCGAGTTCGATCAGCGGCGCGAGCTCGAAGTCCTCTTCCTTGCGGCGCTGCGACAGCAGCTGGCGCGGTTCGCTGCGCTGGAAGATGCCGCCCCAGTCGAGCGACACCACCTCGTCCTGCAGGGCCTGCGGGCTCATGCCCGCCGCGTAGAGCCCGCCGACGATCGCCCCCATCGAGGTGCCCACCACCATGTCCACGGGCACCCGCGCGGCTTCCAGCACCTGCAGCACGCCCACGTGCGAAAGCCCTCGCGCCCCGCCGCCCGACAGCACCAGCGCCACCTTGGGCCGGGCCGGGTGCAGCAGGCGCGAAAGCGGGGTGTCCGCCGCGGCGGCGGTGGCGGGCCAGCCCGCCAGCAGGGCCAGGCCGGCCAGCAGGCCGGCGCACCGCGGGCGCGCAAAAAAACAGGACAGAAGACGGCGGATAAGCATGGCAGCCATCAGGCGGAAAGTGGCATCGAACCGCAGTGTAGGCGCCCGCAGGAGTGCGGGCAGCCCGTGTCGCCCCAGGCGCACGCGATGCCCCCTGCGGCCGCCCTTTCGTGGTAACTTGGCGGCCCTTCCGAGCGGTCCCCGCGACCGGCCCCTTCACCGCATTCCAGCACCATGAGCGACATCCTGACGCACACCGACGGCGGCGTGACCACGCTGACCTTCAACCGCCTCGACAAGAAGAACTCCATCACCAGCGCCATGTACGCCGCGCTGGCCGACGCCATCGAGGCTGCAGCGGCCGACCCGGCCGTGCGCTGCGTGCTGATCCAGGGCCACGAGACCGTGTTCTCCGCTGGCAACGACATCGCCGACTTCCTGAACAACCCGCCGGCCGGGCAGGACTCGCCCGTGTTCCGCTTCCTGCGCGGCATCGCCCAGTTTCCCAAGCCGCTGCTGGCGGCCGCCTGCGGCCCGGCTGTGGGCATCGGCACCACGCTGCTGTTCCATTGCGACCTGGTCTACGCCGGCGACAACGCCGCGTTCTCGATGCCGTTCGTGAACCTGGGCCTGTGTCCCGAAGCGGCCTCCAGCCTGCTGGTGCCGCAGATGCTGGGCTACCACCGCGCCGCCGAAGCCCTGCTGCTGGGCGAACCCTTCATGGCCGAAGCCGCGCTGGAAGTCGGCCTGGTCAACCGCGTGCTGCCCCCCACCGAAGCCAACAGCTACGCCCAGGGCGTGGCGCGCAAGCTCGCGGCCAAGCCGCTGGCCTCGCTGGTGGAAACCAAGCGCCTGATGAAAAAGGGCCAGGCCACCCTGGTGATGGACACCATCGCCGAGGAAGGCGCGAGCTTCGGCCGCATGCTGCGCGAGCCCGCCGCGCGCGAGGCTTTCGGCGCCTTCATGGAACGGCGCAAGCCCGACTTCTCCAACCTGTAAGCCGCTACCGGCCGGCACGCCCTGCAACCGCGCGGCGCGGCCTCACAGGGCCACGGCGAATTCCTGTCGCCCGTCGGCGAACAGCGGGTTGCGTGCCGCCAGCGCAACCGCGTCGGCGCCGGCCGCGTACCGCAGCCGCGACGAGGCATCCTGGGCAGCCGCCCACACGGTTTCGGCCACATCGGTTTCTCGCGTCACGGTGCCGTGCTGGCCGAATTGCGCAAAGACCGACTGCGCATAGGCCGCATAGGGTTCGGGAATCAGGCCCTGCATGCGCTCGGCGCCGTTGGCCGTGAACCGCGTGGTGGGCGCGTAACCTGGCTCCACCAGCTTCAGCCGCACGTTGAACGCTTCCAGCTCAAACGCCAGCGATTCGGTGAATCCTTCCACTGCTGTCTTGCTGGCGGTGTAGGCCGCCACCAGCGGCATGGGCGCCAGCGTGGCGCTGGAGGTGACGTTGATCACCGTGCCGGCGCGGCGCGCCCGGAACTGCGGCAGCACCGCCTGCGTCATGGCCAGCACGCCCAAGGTATTGGTCTCGAAGATATCGCGCACGGTGGCCATGGGCGTCGCCTCGAAGGCCCCGAACAGGCCCAGGCCCGCGTTGTTCACCAGCACGTCGATGGGGCCAGCGGCTTCCAGGGCGCTGGTGATGCTGTCGGGGCGGGTCACGTCCAGCGGCAGCACCTGCAGGCGGGCGGACGCAGGCAACAGGTCGTGGCGCGGTTGGCGCATGGTGGCCACTACCCGCCTGCCCTGGGCGAGAAAGTGGCGGGCGGTTTCGAGGCCGTAGCCGGACGAACAGCCGGTGATCAGAACGGTTTTCATGACAGAACTCCTGAGGTCGGGTTGAGGAATGGCACCAACGATACCGGCTGAAAACAGGATTAACTACAATCAATAGTCCATATTTGATTTGCAGGAGTCCGGTTTTGATCGACCCCATGGCCGAAGTCATCAGCCTGCTGAAACCGCGTGCGGTGTTCGCCAAGGTGATCAGCGGGGCCGGCGCCTGGGCCGTGCGCTACACGGCGTTCGGGCAGCCGAGCTTTTGCACCATGCTCGAAGGACAGTGCGTGCTCGCGGTGGACGGGGTACCCCCCGTGGATCTGCAGGCCGGCGACTTCGTGCTGCTGCCAGCCACGCCTGGTTTCACCCTGTCCAGCCAGGCGCCTGCGGCGCCGGTGCTCCTCGACCCCAGCGCCGCGCCCGGCACGGTGACCGAGTTGCGGCATGGCCGGCAGACCGGTCCGGCCGACGTGCGCATGCTGGGTGGCGGCTTCGCGTTCGACGCGCCCGACGCCGCGCTGCTGGCCTCGCTGCTGCCGGTGCTGGTGCACGTGCGCGGGGTGGAGCGCCTGTCGCTGCTGGTGAAGCTGGTCCGGGACGAGTCGCTGGCAACCCGCCCCGGTCGCGAGCTGGTGCTGGGCCGGCTGGTGGAGGTGCTGCTGATCGAGGCCCTGCGCGCCCACCCGCCCGAGGGGGCGCCTGCCGGCCTGCTGCGCGGCCTGGCCGATGCGCGGATCGCCGCGGGCCTGCGCCTGATGCACGGCGACCCCGCCCAGCCCTGGACGGTGGAGGCGCTGGCCCGGGAAGCCGCGCTGTCACGTTCCACGTTCTTCGAACGCTTCTCGCGCGCCGTGGGCATGCCGCCGATGGAGTACCTGCTGGTGTGGCGCATGGCGCTGGCCAAGGACCTGCTGAGCCGCACCAGCCTGGCCATTGCCGATGTGGCCGCGCGCGTGGGCTACGGATCGGCCAGCACCTTCAGCACGGCCTTCAGCCGCCACGTGGGTCTGCCGCCCGGGCGCTACGCGCGCCAGCGCAGCACGGCAACGGGCTGAGCCCCGGCCGGCGTTTCAGAAAACGGCCGATTTACCGCGGCCGATGCATGGCGCAGAGCTTGTTCCCGTCCGGGTCACGCACATAGGACAGGTGCATGGCGCCCAATTGGCCTTCACGCAATCCTGGCGGGTCCTCGATGGACACCCCGCCGTGCGCCACCGCCACGTCGTGAAACTGCTGCACCTGCTCCGGCGACAGGCACTTGAAGCCGACCGTTCCGCCATTGGCGAAAGTGGCCGACTCCCCGTTGAGGGGCTCGCTGACACAGAAGGTGCCGCCGTCGTGCCGGTAGAACAGGCGGTCCTGGCCGGTGGCGTTGCGGTTGCGGTGCGGCTCGCCCACACCCAGCACGCCCAGCACGGCGTCGTAAAACCGCTTCGAACGCTCAATATCGTTGGACCCGACCATCACATGGCTGAACATGCCTTTGTCTCCTGGAAACTGGTTTGATCAAAGCCCGGCCGGCGTCTGAGCGCCGCCGGGACCACTGACAGCCCGCATTCTGATGGAGCGACCCGGCAGGGGCTGTCGCCACCGCACCAGCCCAGGTGCCCAGGCGGAATGCGGATGGACGGGTGGCAGCACGCCCCGCTGAAAGGAAGCACGTGCTCGTCGGCAAAGAAGCCCATCATGTGCATCTTGAGTAGATCCCTGTGCCTCCCGCCCATGGTTCCCGGACGTGTGCTCTCCTAGCATTGGCCCGACTCGAACACCGAGTTCGGGGCAATAACCCAACAGGAGACAAGCACATGGATCTGAAACAGTGGGCAGCCGCGTCCGTTGTCGCCGCTGCAAGCCTGGGCGTGGCCCAGGCACAAGGCACCCAGCCGGGCAAACTCTCGAACAACGTACTGCGCATCGGCGTGCTGACCGACATCTCCGGCGTCTACGCCGACATCTCGGGCAAAGGCGCGGTCGAGGCAGTCAAGATGGCCGTCGAAGACTTCGGCGGCTCGATGTTCGGAAAACCGATCGAGGTGGTTTTTGCCGATCACCAGAACAAGGCCGACGTGGGCGCCGCCAAGGCGCGCGAGTGGTACGACGGCGGCGTCGACATGATCAACGACCTGGCCAACTCCGGTGTGGCCCTGGCCGTTGCCGGTGTGGCCAAGGAGAAGAAACGCCACGCCATCGTGAACAACGCGTCCAACGTGGGCGTGACGAACGCGCAATGCTCGCCCTACACGGTGCACTACGCCTACGACGCCTATTCGCTGGCGCACGGCACCGGCAAGGCGATTGCCGAAGCCGGCGGTGACACCTGGTTCTTCCTCACCGTGGACTTCGCCTTCGGCATCGGCCTGGAGCAGCAGGTGGGCGACGTGGTGCGGGCCAACAAGGGGCGCGTGGTGGGCGCTGCGCGCCACCCGCTGGGCACGACCGACTTCTCCTCCTACGTGCTGCAGGCGCAGGCGTCCAAGGCCAAGATCGTGGGCCTGGCTTCCACCGGCAACGACACCATCAACGCCATCAAGGCGGCCAACGAATTCGGCATCACCAAGAACCAGAAGCTGGCCGCGCTGCTGCTGTGGATCCAGGACGTGCACGCCCTGGGCCTGCCCACCGCGCAGGGCCTGCAGCTGACCAACGCCTGGTACTGGGACATGAACGACGAGTCGCGCGCGTTCGCCAAGCGCTTCCAGCAGCGCGTGGGCGGGCAGATGCCGAACATGGCGCACGCGGGCGACTACTCGTCCACCATGCACTACCTCAAGGCGGTGCAGGCAGCGGGCACGGACGACCCGGACGCCGTCTCGGCCAAGATGCGCGAAATGCCCATCAGCGACATGTTCACCAAGGCCGGCAAGATCCGCGAAGACGGCCGCATGGTGCACGACATGTACCTGTGGGAAGTGAAGTCGCCCGCCGAGTCCAAAGGGCCGTGGGACTACCTCAAGCCCGTGAAGACGATCCCGGGCGACCAGGCCTTCATGCCGCTGGCGCAGAGCAGCTGCTACCTGGTCAAGAAGTAAAAGTAGACGCCCCCCGTTGCTTGCTCACTGCGTGTAGCCGCATACCCCCCACTGGGGGGCGGGCCGGCCGCTTCGGAGCGGCCGTGCGCGGCGGCCCCTTGTCTGTTTGATACCGCTCATGTCCTTCATCCTTGAAACGCAGGGTCTGTCCCGCAGCTTCAACGGGTTTCACGCCGTCTCGAACGTGAACCTGGCGGTGCGCGAGGGCAGCATCCACGCGCTGATCGGCCCGAACGGTGCCGGCAAGACGACCTGCTTCAACCTGCTCACGCGCTTCATCGACGCCACGGCCGGGTGCATCCGCTACCAGGGGCAGGACATCACCCGCACGCCGGCCGACGCGGTGGCTCGCATGGGCCTGGTGCGTTCGTTCCAGATCTCGGCCGTGTTCGGCCAGCTGAGCGTGTTCGAAAACGTGCGCCTGGCGCTGCAGCGCCGCCGGGGCCATTCCATGGACTGGTGGCGCAGCGACCGCGCACTGGCCGCGTTCGACGAACGCACCCATGCACTGCTGGCCGAAGCCGGCCTGGCCGAGTGGTCGTCGCACCTGGCGGGTGAACTGCCCTACGGCCGCAAGCGCGCGCTGGAGCTGGCGACCACGCTGGCGCTGGCGCCCAAGGTGCTGCTGCTGGACGAGCCCATGGCCGGCATGGGCGCCGAAGACATCGCCCACGCCGCCGAGATGATCCGCCAGGCCGCGCGCGGGCGCACCGTGCTGATGGTGGAGCACAACCTCTCCGTGGTGGCCGACCTGTGCGACCGCATCACCGTGCTGGCGCGCGGCGAGGTGCTGGCCGAAGGCGACTACGCCACCGTCTCGAAAGACCCGCGCGTGGTGGAGGCCTACCTGGGCCACGGTCACGCCGGGCAACGCCAACACAACGACCACACCGCCGTGGCCAACGGGGAGGCAAGCCATGGCTGAGCCCCTGCTGACCCTGCGCGGCGTGAAGGCCTGGTACGGGCCGAGCCAGGCGCTGCACGGCGCCGACTTCGAGGTGCACGAAGGTGAGGTGGTGACGCTGCTCGGGCGCAACGGCGCGGGCAAGTCGACCCTGCTCAAGACCATCATGGGCATGATGGGCCGCCGCGAGGGCTCGATCCGCTTCAAGGGCGATGAGCTCATCGGCCTGGCGCCGCACCACATCGGGCGCCTGGGCGTGGCTTTCTGTCCGGACGACCGCGGCATCTACGCCTCGCTCACGGTGCGCGAGAACCTGCGCCTGCCGCCCGTGGTGGCCGAGGGTGGCATGAGCGAGGCCGAGCTGTTCGCGCTGTTCCCCAACCTGGCCGAGCGCGCGAAATCGGCCGGCACCCACCTCTCGGGCGGCGAGCAGCAGATGCTGGCGATCGCGCGCATCCTGCGCACCGGCGCACGCCTGCTGCTGCTGGACGAGCCCACCGAAGGCCTGGCGCCGGTGATCGTGGACCGCATCGGCGAGCTCATCCGGCAGCTCAAGGGGCGCGGCTACACCATCGTGCTGGTGGAGCAGAACGTGCACTTCGCGGCCGAGCTGGCCGACCGGCACTGCCTGATGGCCTCGGGCCGCATCACCGACACCTTCGACGCGGCGACGCTGATGCGCAACTTCGATGCCATCACCTCAAGGATCGGGGTATGAGGAAGCACCGTTTCCGGCGCGACATGCCGCCGTCCAGAAACACCGCGGAGCTGGCTCTGCCAGGCCGCTGGTGTTGCTCCCTTGAGGGGGGGCCGTGCAGCGCGGCGGGGGGATCACTTTTTCCGGTAGTCGGAGGGCCGGAAGCCCGTCAACCGTTTGAAGGTGTTGGAAAACGCGAACGGGTTGACGTAGCCCACGCTGTGGGCAATGGCCTCGATCTTCTCGCTGGTGGTGGCCAGCAGGTGCGCGGCGTGCGCGATGCGCAGCGTGGCCAGCTGCTTGCCGGGGCTGCGGCCCAGGTTCTTCTGGCACAGGCGGCGCAGGTGCTCTTCGCTGGTGTTGGCCAGGCCGGCGAGATCGGCCAGGCTCCAGTCGCGCGCCAGGTCGGCCTTCACCGCGTTCCACACCGGCAGCAGGCGCGGCTCGCGCTGCAGCGGCTCCAGGATGCGCGAAAGGTAGCGCTCGATCACGTCGACCCACACGGCGCAGGTGCCGGGATCGGCAGCGCCCTGCATCTCGCCCGAGAGGCCGAGGATGGCGTGCTCCAGCACGCGGCCGTCGAACGGGCTGAGCGTGGGGGCCATGGCGCCGTCCACCGAACGCATCGAATCGGACCGAAAGCGCACCCACGCCATGCGCCAGCGCTTGCCAGGCACCGCGTGGAAGGCGTGCAGCACGTGGGCGGGCGCAAAGCTCACGGTGCCCGGCTTGTGCGCGTACCAGCGGCCGTCCAGCAGGGTCTGGCCTTCGCCGGCCAGGCACACCTGCAGGAAGGCACCGCTGAGGTTCGTTCGCACGATGGTGTACGGCGCAGCCGCGTCCACCACCGCCACGTGGGCAATGTGGCGCGCCGCGAGCGCGTCGCACTGCTCCGCCCGCACCACCGTTTGCACGGTGTCATCGCCCAGCACATGGGTTTCTTGGGAGATATCGGGATGCTTGATCGGCATGGCCTGCGCATCATAGGGAGCGCACATGGTTGAGGTATTCGGTCTTCCCCTGCCTGTGCTGGCGGGTCAGCTCATGCTGGGGCTGGTCAACGGCTGCTTCTACGCGGTGCTCAGCCTGGGCCTGGCGGTGATCTTCGGGCTGCTGCGCATCGTCAACTTCGCGCACGGCGCGTTCTTCATGGCCGGCGCCTTCGGTGCCTGGATGCTGCAGCACTTCCTGGGACTGGGCTACTGGGTGGCGCTGCTGGCGGTACCGCTGATCGTGGGTGCGCTGGCCGGTGTGTTCGAACGCGGACTGCTGCGCCGGCTCTACGGGCTGGACCCAATCTACGGCCTGCTGCTCACTTTCGGCCTGGTGCTGGTGCTGGAAGGGGGCTTTCGCATTGCCTTCGGCACCTCGGGCCAGGCTTACCCGGTGCCTTCGCAGTTGCAAGGGGTGTTCAACCTCGGCTTCATGGTCCTGCCGATCTACCGCGCCTGGGTGATCGTGGCGGCGCTGGCGGCCTGCGTGCTCACCTGGTGGCTGATCGAGCGCACGCCACTGGGCGCGAGGCTGCGCGCGGCCACCGAGAAGCCGTCGCTCACACAGTCGTTCGGTGTGAATGTGCCGTTGCTGCTGACCATCACCTACGCCGGCGGCATCGCGCTCGCGGCCTTCACGGGGGTGCTGGCCGCCCCGATCCTGCACGTGAATTCGGGCATGGGATCGAACCTGGTGATCATCGTTTTCGCCATCGTGGTCATCGGCGGCATGGGCTCGGTGTTCGGCTCCATCGTCACCGCGCTGGGCATTGGCGTGATCGAGGGGCTGACCAAGGTCTTTTACTCGGAAGCCTCGACCACGGTGATCTTCGTGGTGATGGCCCTGGTGCTGCTGCTGCGCCCGCGCGGTCTGTTCGGCAAGGAAGGTGCAGCATGAGCACGCATCACGCCCCACGCTCCACCGCTGCGCCGGCTGCTGCACCCCAAGGGGATGCGTCTCGCCCGGGAACGGCTGCGCGGCAAGGCATGGCCATGCCCCGCTGGCAGAAAGTGTTCATCGCGGTGCTGGTGTTGCTGTTGCTGGTGGTGCCCTGGGTGCCGCAGGTGCTGTACCCGGTGTTCGTGATGAAGCTGCTGTGCATGGCGCTGTTCGCCTGCGCCTACAGCCTGCTGCTGGGTTTCGGCGGCATGATGTCCTTCGGCCACGCGGCCTTCTTCGGCAGCGCGGCCTACATCACCGGCCTGGTCACCAAGTACTGGGGCCTGCCGCCCGAAGTGGGCCTGCTGGCGGGCACGCTGTTCGCGGCGGCACTGGGCGCGGTGTTCGGCGCGCTGGCCATCCACCGCCAGGGCATCTACCTGGCCATGGTCACGCTGGCGCTGGCGCAGATGGTGTATTTCATCTTCCTGCAGCTGCCCTTCACCGGTGCGGAAGACGGCTTGCAACAGATCCCGCGCGGCACGCTGCTGGGCTTCATCGACCTGCGCAACGACTTCAACCTCTACCACGTGGTGCTGCTGCTCACGCTGGCGGGGTTGTGGCTGATCCACCGCGTGGTGCGCTCACCCTTTGGCCATGTGGTGGTGGCCATCCGCGAGCACGAGCCGCGCGCCCGCTCGCTGGGCTACCCGGTGAACCGCTACAAGCTGATGCTGTTCGTGCTTTCGGCCGGCCTCTCGGGTCTGGCTGGCGCCATGAAGGCGCTGGTGTTCCAGGTCGCTTCGCTCACCGACGTGCACTGGCACCTGTCGGGCGACGTGGTGCTGATGGCCTTGCTCGGTGGCATGCACACGGTGTTCGGTCCGGCCATCGGCGCGGCCGTGGTGGTGGGCCTGCAGTACTACCTCGATGCCTTCGGCGGCTGGGTGACGCTGGTCACCGGCCTGATCTTCATGGTGTGTGTGCTGTCGTTCCGCAGCGGCATTGCTGGTGCGGTCCTGGCGCTCACAAACCGGCCTCCCCGCAGCGGGGCCTGAACCCGCCGCATCCCCCTTCACGACCGACTGTTCCGTTTCAAGGAGACATTTCATGCCGCGTTTTGAACGCCAAGCCCTGATGGCGAAGTTCCAGGCCATGGTGCGCGAGCGCCAGCCCATCATCGGCGGGGGCGCCGGCACCGGCATCTCCGCCAAGTGCGAAGAGGCCGCCGGTATCGACCTCATCGTGATCTACAACTCGGGCCGCTATCGGATGGCCGGGCGCGCCTCCTCGGCCGGCCTGCTGGCCTATGGCAATGCGAACGACATCGTGCTGGAAATGGCCGGCGAGGTGCTGCCGGTGGCGAAGAAGACGCCGGTGATCGCGGGCGTGAACGGCACCGACCCCTTCATCGTCATGCCGGTGTTCCTCAAGAAGCTCAAGGAACTCGGGTTTTCCGGCGTGCAGAACTTCCCGACCGTGGGCATCATCGACGGCACCTTTCGCCAGAGCCTGGAGGAGACCGGCATCAACTACGCGACCGAGGTCGAAATGATCGGCCAGGCCCACGCCATCGACCTGCTGACCACGCCGTATGTGTTCTCCGCCGAGGAGGCCGTGGCCATGACCGAGGCCGGCGCCGATTTCATCGTGCCCCACATGGGCGTGACCACCGGCGGCACCATCGGCGCCACCACGGCCAAGTCCCTCGAACAATCGGTGAAACTCATCGACGAGTGGGGCGAGGCGGCACGCCAGGTGCGCAAGGACGTGATCGTGATCGCGCACGGTGGCCCCATCTCCAGCCCGGAAGACGTGGCCTATGTGCTCCGGCACAGCCGGCACTGCAACGGCTTCTACGGCGCCAGCAGCATGGAGCGGCTGCCCACGGAAATCGCGATCAAGGCACACGTGGAGCATTACAAGCAAGTGAGCTTCTGACACCCGACAACCACAGGAGACGAGACATGGCCAGGGTTTATGTGAGCGCGGTGATGAACGCGACGATCGATCAGGCGTGGGCCTACCTGCGCGACTTCGGCGCACTGGGCAACTACCACCCGTTCTTCGAGAAGTCTTACATCGAAGACGGCAAACCGGCCGACCAGATCGGCTGCGTGCGCCACTTCACCGTGCGCGATGGCGGCGGCTTCCTGCGCGAACAGCTGCTCGCGCTGTCCGACGACGAGCACCGCTGCCGCTACAAGATCCTGCACATCGATGCGCCGTGGACCAACTACGTGGCCGAGATGCACCTGCTGCCCATCACCGAAGGCAACCGCTGCTTCGGCGAATGGTGGGCCGAGTGGGACGTGCCGGCCGATCAGGAAGCCGAGGCGGTGGAGCGCGTCAAAGGCACCTTCCGCACCTTCTTCGAGTGCGTGAACGCGCACCACGGCGGCCGCCCATGAGCGCCGTGCCCCCCACCGCCTGGGTGGTCGGCACTTTCGACACCAAGGCGGCCGAACTGCACTACGTGGCCGACTGCCTGCGCGCGGCCGGCGTGCGGGCCGTGACGGTCGACATCGGCACCCGCGCGCCGGCTGGCCACATCGACATCGGTGCACGCACCGTGGCCGCCCACCACCCGGCCGGCGCCGATGCGGTCTTCGCCCACAGCGACCGGGGCCAGGCGGTGATCGCCATGGGCGAGGCACTGGCCGAGCGGGTGCGCGCGGGCCTGGCCGCCGGGGAGCTGCAGGGCATGATCGGTCTGGGTGGGTCGGGCGGCAGCTCCATGATCGCGCCCGCGATGCGCCAGTTGCCCATCGGCTGCCCGAAGCTGCTGGTGTCGACCATGGCGGCCGGCAACGTGTCGGCCTATGTGGGGGTGACGGACATGAGCCTGATGTACCCGGTGACCGACATTGCCGGGCTCAACCGGCTCTCGCGCACCGTGCTGGCCAATGCGGCGCACGCATTGGCCGGCATGCTGAGGCACCAGCCACCGCCCGCGCCCGAGCGGGAAAAACCCGCCATCGCGCTGAGCATGTTCGGCGTCACCACGCCCTGCGTCGACGCCGTGCGGGCCCAGTTGCAAGACAGCTTCGATACCCAGGTGTTCCACGCCAACGGCGCCGGCGGCCGCACGCTGGAGGCGCTGGCCGCCTCGGGCCTGCTGCAGGCGGTGGTGGACATCACCACCACCGAAGTCGGCCAGCACCTGGCAGGCGGCGTGTGCGACGCCGGCCCCGACCGGCTCGACGCCGCGGCCCGCCACGGACTGCCCTGGATCGGATCGGTGGGCGCACTGGACATGATCAACTGGGGTCCGCTGCCCACCGTGCCCGAGCGGCACCGGCAGCGCCGCTTCCACGTGCACAACGCCGATGTCACGCTCATGCGCAGCCATGCGCGGGAGCTGGAGGCAGCCGCCCACCGAATCGCCGAGCAGCTCAACCGGGCCCCCGGTCCTGTCAGCCTGCTGCTGCCGCTGGGCGGGTTGTCCCTGCTGGATGTGCCGGGCCAGCCCTTTCACGACCCCGAAGCCAACCGGGCGCTGTTCGACACCCTGGAGCGGCGGTTTCGCACCAGCGACACGCACCGCCTGGTCGCCCTGCCCCTTGCCATCAACGACCCGGCCTTTGCCACCGCGGTGGCCGACGAGGCCCGGCGCGTGCTGCACCCATTGGGCGCGACGGCCGTCTGAGTGGCGGCGCAGAGGCGCCCCGGCTCAGACGCCCGTCAGTGCCCGGTAGGCGTCGCGCGTGGCGGGCGAGACCCCCGCCAGCACCTGGGCGTAGGCGGTCTTGTGCAGGGCCAGCAGGCGGGCCGAGGCCACGGCGCGGGAACGGCAGAACCAGTGGCAGCTGTGCTGGAACAGCAGCAGTTCGGCCGTGGTGCGAAAGGCGCGGTCCTTGCGGCTGAGCCCCTCGTCGTTGCGCAGCACCCGCTCCAGCGCCTGCGCATGCAGCAGCACCAGGGCGCGAAAGTCGAACGACGCCTGCGGGAAAAACCGCGTGGCCATGGGCACGCCCACGGGCCAGCGGCTCACGCGCAGGCGCTCGCCCCACACGTCCTTGAGATCATTGGCCAGTTGCGACAGCTCCTGCTGCAGCGCGGCTTCGGTGCCGGCCAGCATGCGCCAGATGGGGTCGGCCCGCTCGGGATCGGACTCGCCCAGCGCGCGCAAGTAACCGTCGGTCAACTGCGCCATGCGCGGCTCCAGCTGGTACTTGCGCAGAAAGCCGCCCAGCAGCAGGATACGCTGGCGCTCTTCCGAACGCTTGAGCACCTGGAAACCGACCAACATCAAAATCAGGCCAAACAGAACATCCATGCGCGGTATTGTCCGTGCTTGGCCGTCGCCCGGCGTCCCACCCCCCGCATTCCCTGCCATGTCCTACCTGCTGTTGATTCACGAACCCGTCGGCCAGCGCGCCACCCGCACCGAAGCCGAAGGCCGTGCCGCCTACGCCGCGATGGTCGCGTTCGGTGAACGCCTGGCGGCCGAGGGCAAACTCAAGGCGGTGGAGTCGCTGGCCTCGCAGGCCAGCGCCGTGCGGGTCAGCCATGCGCAGGGCCGACCGCAGACGCTGGACGGGCCCTTCGCCGAAGCCAAGGAAATGGTCGGTGGCTTCTTTCTGCTGCAGAACGTCGACCGCGAGGAGGCCATCGCGCTGGCGCACGCCTGCCCGGCCGCCCAATGGTGCACGGTGGAGGTGCGGGGCCTCGCACCGTGTTTCGACGACGACGACGCGGCCCGCGCGCCGGCCTGAGTTCTCGGGGGATTACTGGGGCGTGGCGCCCGTGCGGCGGATCACCTGGCCCCACTTCTGCATTTCGCTGCGGGTGAAGTCGGCCAGTTCTGCGGGCGTGCTGGTGACGGGTTCCAGGCCCAGCGTGCCCAGGCGCTCGCGGAATGCCGGCCGCGCCTCGGCCTGGGCGATCTCGCGGTTCAGCCGCTCGATGATGGCCGCAGGCGTGCCCGCCGGCACGTACATGGCGTACCAGGCCAGCAGCTCGAAGCCCGGCAGGGTGGCCGCGATCGGCGGCACGTCGGGCATCAGCGGCGACGGCTTGAGGCTGCTGATGCCCAGCGCCTTGACGCGGCCGGCCCGGGCCTGCATGGCGCCCGTGGCCATGTCGGTGAACATCATGTCCACCGTGCCCCCCATCACGTCCTTGAGGCCATCGGGGATCGACTTGTAGGGCACATGCACCATGTCGATGCCGGCTTCGAACGTCAGCATGGCGCCGGGCACCAGGGTGCCGGCGCTGCCCGAACCGTAGGTGAACTTGCCCGGTTGCGACTTGGCCAGGGCGATCAGTTCGGGCAGGTTCTTGGCCGGCAACGACGGGCGCACCACCAGCAGCGCCGGGGTGTTGGCGATGCGGCCCACGGGCGCGAAGTCCTTGATCGGGTCGTAGGGCAGTTGCTTGTACAGGCTGGGATTGGCCGCCTGCGTGGTGTTGGTGGTGACGAACAGCGTGTAGCCGTCGGGCGCGGCCTTGGCCGCCGCCGCGGCGCCGATGTTCCCGCCCGCCCCGGCCTTGTTCTCGATCACCACCGGCTGTCCGAGCGACGTTGCCAGTTCCTGCCCGATCAGGCGGGCCACCTGGTCGTTGCCACTGCCGGCACCGAAGGGCACGATGATGGTGAGGGGCTTGCTGGGCCAGGCCTGGGCCGACGCCGCGCTGGCGCACACGGCCAGCAGGCAGGCCAGGGCACGGCGGAAGGATCGAAAGGCATGCATGTGATGTCTCCTGGGTTTGGAATAGAAAGAGAAAGGCGGGTTCAGCGGGAAGCGCTGTCGAGCAGCCAGTGCGCCACCAGACGGCCCACCGCGTCGCTCTGGCGGTCGAGCATGGGGAAATGGGAATGGCCGGGCAGGCCGTGCTCGGCCAGCACCAGCGGTGTCACGGGCACGCCCTGTGCCTGCAGGCCCTGCGTGTACGCGTCCACCGTGGCGCGGTAACGCTGCCATTGCGGGTGCTGGTCGAAAAAATCGCCCCAGACCACCAGGTGCGGCACCTGGCGCAACCCCGCGCTGGCGCCCTGCAACGCGGGTGCCCCCGAAGGCTCCAGCGCCACCACCGCCTTCACCCGGTCGGGCCATTGCGCGGCAGCGCGCAGCGCAAAACCGCCCCCCTGGCTGTGGCCCACCAGCAGGCACGGCCCCACCTGGTCGAGCAGTTGCCCGTAAGCGGCCATGATGGGCTCGTCGTGCCCGGTCCAGCGCGGCACCCACTGGCAGGCGAACTGGTCGAAGGCGTCGACCGGGAACTGCTGGCCCGGGTGGGCGCGTCGCGCTTGCGGCGCCGAGGCGTAGCCCGCCGCCGGCCCGATGCGGAACATCTCCCAGCCTTCCTGCAGGCTGCGGCTGATGGGCGCGGTGGTGTACAGCTCGGGCCAGGGCGCCCAGGACGAGCGGCCCCGTTCCATGGCGTCGGTCACGATCACATCGAAGCCGGCGGCCAGCCATTGCTGCAGCCAGCCGTCGCGGCCGTCGGGCGTGGTCTCCCAGTTGGCACCGGTCATGCCGCCGCCGTGCCACAGCACGACCGGCCAGGGCCGCACCGGCGCCACCTGCCGGTAGTGCTGAACGTACATCTGCCCCACCATGTGGTCGCCGTTCATGTCGATCGGCCGCGGCGCGCTGCCCTGGGCCAGCACGCGCTGCTCCACCGGCCGGCCCTGCAAGGCCCGGCGTTCGCCGCCGATGTGGTAACTGCGGATCGAATGCAACTGCAGCATGGTCACCTCAATGCAGCGCGTGCAGCAGCCGCTGGTCCACCGCGATGCAGCGGATGCGCGGCGTGGCGCCAAACACGGCCTGCGACTGCGCCGCCAGCACCTGCATGAGCTGTGCCATCACCGGCGCGTTGCGGTGCGGCTGTTCGCGGTACAGCACCTCGATGTAGACCGGCTGTCCGCACAGCACCCGGCTGGGCACGATCAGCAGCTGAACGGCATCGGGTTGCGCCTGCAGCGCACCCACGCAGACTTCGTGGATACGGTCGGCCATCTGCGCCAGCGCCTGGTCGTCGGCCGGGTGATCGGGAACGTGGAATTTGATGATCGGCATGGGGGTCTCCGGAGCGCGAATGTAGGTGCGGGAGGCGCTCAGGTAAATTGATGAATTTTTTGGAATTGATCAGCCATGCGCATCAATTACAACCTCGACGCGCTGCGCGCCCTGATCGAGCTGCACCGGGCACAGAGCTTCGTCCAGGCCGCCCGGCAGTTGCACATCACCCAGCCCGCGCTGACCCGCCGCCTGCAACTGCTGGAAGAGGCGGTGGGCGGCCGCCTGGTGGACCGGACCACGCGCTCGGTGGCGTTCACCACGCTGGGCGAATGGCTGGTCGGCCGTGTGGCCGAGCAGGTGGCCGGCCTCGACCAGCACCTGCTGGCCGCCAGCCGCATGGCGCGCGGCGAGACCGGCTCGGTGCAGTTCGCCTGCCTGACCACGGTGGCCTACGCCATCGCGCCCGAGGTCATCGCGCGCTTCCACCACCGCTACCCCCAGGTCCGGGTCACCGTGCTCGACGACACCGGCCAGCGCGTGATCGAGTCGGTCGGCAGCGGCCGTGCCGAATTCGGCGTCGGCCTGTGGAGCGACGAGCTGCACGGCATGGAAGCCGATGTGATCGGCGAAGACCCGTTCGTGCTGGCCATGTCGCCAGAGCACGCCCTGGCGCGCCGCCGCCGCATCCGCTGGCAGGAACTGGCCTCGGAAAAGGTGGTGGCGCTGCGCCCGACCTCGGCCAACCGGCGCCAGATCGACGCGGTGCTCGACGCGCACGGCATCGCCCCGCCCTGGTTCGACGAGGTGGAACACCTGTCCAGCCTGCTCGGCTGGCTGCACGCCGGCCACGGCATCGGCGTCATTCCCCGGCTGGCGATGCGCACCGCCGAAGCGCGCTCGCTGCGCTGTGTGCCCCTGGTGGAGCCCGACATCCACCGGCGCATTGCCCTGCTCAAACGCCGTGGCGCGACCCTGGGCGGGCCCACACAGGGCCTGTGGGACCTGTTCCGCCAAGCCCTGGCGCAGCGCGCTACCTGATACCCAGGGTTTTCCCTGGTCCGGAGCTTGTCGATTTTGCGCAGGCTGTTTCGTCGTCCTCCTGAAGACGCCGCCACGTGGCGGGCATGGTGCCCCGCCCCGGCGTCGACACGGAGACCGCGCCATGACCGACCGCATCCACACCTGCCTGTGGTTCCACACCCAGGCTGAGGAAGCCGCCCAGTTCTACACGGCGGTGTTGCCGAACGCGCGCATCACCGGGGTGCTGCGCCATGGCCCTGGCGAGCCGCTGCCCGAAGGCACCGCCCTGCTGGTCAGCCTCGACCTGGACGGCCACGCCGTCTCGCTGCTCAATGGCGGCACGCACTTCACGCTCACACCGGCCGCCTCGCTGGTGCTGCGCTGCACCGACCAGGCCGAGTTGGACCGCCACTGGGCCGCGCTGTCCGCCGTGCCCGAAGCCGAGATGTGCGGCTGGCTGGTGGACCGCTTCGGCGTGTCGTGGCAGGTGATCCCCACGCAGCTCATGGAGCGCCTGGCCGGCCCGCCCGGCCCCGGCGTGCAGCGCATGACCACCGCCCTGCGCCAGATGCGCAAGCTCGACATCGCCACGCTCGAACGCGCCTACCTCGGCGCCTGACACCCCGGAGCCCCCCATGCCCACCCTGCATTTCGAAATCACCGTGGCCGCGCCGCGCGAACACGTCTGGCGCACCATGCTCTACACGCCCACCTACGAACGATGGACGGCCACGTTCTGCGAAGGTTCGCGCTACGAGGGCAGCTGGGAAGCCGGCACCCGCATCCGGTTCTGTGCCCCGCATGGCGACGGCATGCTGTCGGAAATCGCCGCCCACCGGCCGGCCGAATTCGTCTCGATCCGCCACATCGGCATGATCAACCAAGGCGTGGAAGACACCACCAGCGACGCCGTGCGTGCCTGGGCCCCGTGCTACGAGAACTACACCTTCACCGATGAGGCCGGCGGCACCCGCCTGCGCATCGACTGCGACGTGTTTGGCACCTACGAAGACTGGATGAACCAGACCTGGCCCCAGGCGCTGCAGGCGCTGAAGGCCCTTTGTGAAACCCCTGCCTGAAAGGCTCCCCATGACCACCGCCACCGTCCCCATGTGCGCCGTCGTGCACTTCGAAATGCCCTACAAGGACTGCGAACGCGCGGCCCGCTTCTACGCGGCCGCCTTCGGCTGGACGCACCAGTTCCTTGGCCCCGACATGGGCAACTACCTGCTGGTCAACACCGCGCCCGCAGGGGCCCGGCCACCCATGCCGCCCGAGGCCGCGCTCGGCTCGATCAACGGCGGGCTGTTCCCCTTTCACGCCGACTGGCCGATGCAGCACCCCTCGGTGGTGATCGGCGTGCCCGACGTGCGCGCCGCCATGCAGCGGGTGCGCGACGCGGGCGGCGACGTGATGGGCGAGCCGATGGCCATCCCGGGCGTGGGCGAGTACGTGGTGTTCCGCGACACCGAAGGCAACCACAACAGCATGATGCAACCCGACATGCAACCGCCCGCCTGCAAAACATGATCACCCCCGCCGTGCTGCGCCCGATCCCCTCAAGGGGGCAACACCTGCGGCCTGGCAAAGCCAGTTCCGCGGTGTTCTCGAAACTGAAAACCGGAGAACACTCGCCATGCGATTCATGATCATTGTCAAGAGCTGCCCCGAGTTCGAGGCCGAAGTCACGCCCGAGGCGCCCGAAGAGCTCATGGCCGAGATGGCCGCGTACCACGAGGAACTGGCGCGCGCCGGCGTGCTGCTCGACGGCAGCGGCCTGCACCCCAGCCGCACCGGCTGGCGCATCCACCACGACGAAAACGGTGGACGCCAAGTGGTCGACGGCCCCTTCGCAGAGGCCAAGGAACTGATCGCCGGCTACACGCTGATCCAGGTGCGCTCGCGCGAAGAGGCCCTGGAATGGAGTCGGCGCTTCCCCAACCCGGCCGGCAAGGGCAAGGCCGGCGTGATCGAGTTGCGGCAGTTGATCGAACTCGACGAATTTCCGCCCAGCGCCGCGCTGGACCAGATGAAAACCCTGCAAAGCCAGCCCCCCGCGGCGGAAAACACATGAACCCGTTCCGCCACAGCCGCGAGCTCGCCGCCCCGCCATCCGCCGTCTTCGACGCCCTCCGCAACCCGGAGCGCCTGGCCCGCTGGTGGGGCCCCGATGGTTTCACCAACACGTTCGAGCACTTCGACTTCCAGCCCGGCGGGCGGTGGACGTTCACCATGCACGGACCGGACGGCCGGCACTACCCCAACGAGGCCACGTTCACACAGATCGAACAGGACCGCAGCGTCCGCATCTGCCACACCTGCGCGCCGCTCTTCGACCTGTACATCGGCCTGGAAGCCATTCCGGCCGGCACGCGGGTGACCTGGGTGCAGCAGTTCGACGACCCGCAGGTGGCCCAGGCCGTCCGCCACATCGTCGAGCCCGCCAACGAGCAGAACCTCAGCCGCCTGGCCCGCGAACTCGCCGCCCCGTAAACCCGCACACAGACCTCCACCCATTCGTTCCACCCACCTCCGAGGACAGCCCCCATGTTCCGCCAGATCTTCGTCAACCTGCCCATCCAGGACATGGCCCGCTCCCAGGCCTTCTTCAAGGCCCTGGGTCTGAGCTTCAACCCGCGCTTCACCAACGACCAGGGCGCGTGCCTGGAAATCGGCGAGAACTTCCACGCCATGCTGCTGGTCGAGCCCTTCTTCCAGGGCTTCACCAAACTGCCCGTCAGCGACGCCAGGAAGGCCACCGAGGTGCTGATCGCGCTGTCGGTCGACAGCCGCGCCGAGGCCGAAGAGGTGGTGCGCAAGGCCGTCGCCGCCGGGGCGACCACGCCCAATGAGCCCAAGGACTATGGCTTCATGTTCCAGCATGGTTTCGCCGACCTCGACGGCCACCAGTGGGAAGTGTTCTGGATGGACGAAAACGCCGCGCCCGCGCAGATGTAATCTGCGTCTGTGCACAGCGCTGTCCACGACACCATCGCCACCGTCTGGCGCCTCGAATCCGCCCGCATCGTGGCGGCGGTGGCGCGCCGTGTGCGCGACGTCGGCGTGGCCGAAGAGCTGGCGCAGGACGCGTTGATCGCTGCCCTGGAGCACTGGCCCGTGAACGGCCTGCCCGACAAGCCCGGCGCCTGGCTCATGACCACGGCGCTGAACCGCGCTCTCGACCACCTGCGCCACCGCCAGATGGCCGAGGCGCGGCACGGTGATCTGGCCGCCGATCTGGAAGCCCTGCAGGCGCACGTGGTGCCCGACTTCAGCGACGACATCGACCGCCAGCGCGAACACGCGGTGCTGGGCGACGACCTGCTGCGCCTGATCTTCACCGCCTGCCACCCGGTGCTGCCAGCCGACGCGCGCGTGGCGCTCACGCTCAAGCTGCTGGGCGGCCTGAGCACCGGTGAGATCGCCCGCGCCCATCTGGTGCCCGAAGCCACCGTGGCGCAGCGCATCGTGCGCGCCAAACGCACGCTGGCCGACGCGCAGGTGCCGTTCGAACTGCCGCAGGGGGCCGAGCTGGCGCAGCGGCTGGCGTCGGTGCTCGAAGTGGTCTACCTGATCTTCAACGAGGGCTACACCGCCACCAGCGGCGGCGACTGGATGCGCCCGGCGCTGTGCGACGAGGCCCTGCGCCTGGGCCGCATGCTGGCCGAGCTGGCCCCGCAGGAGGCCGAGGTGCACGGGCTGGTGGCGCTGATGGAAATTCAGGCCTCGCGCACCGCCGCGCGCACCGACGCCGCGGGCGAGCCCATCCTGCTGGCCGACCAGGACCGCATGCGTTGGGACCGCCTGCTGATCCGGCGCGGCCTGGCCGCACTCGAACGCGCCCAGGCCCTGGGCCAGCCGGCACGCAGCTACCGCCTGCAAGCCGAAATCGCGGCCGGCCATGCGCGCGCGCACCGCGCCACCGACACCGACTGGCCCCGCATCGCCGCGCTCTACGCCGAACTCATGCGCGTGGCGCCGTCGCCCGTGGTCGAACTCAACCGCGCTGTGGCGGTGGCCATGGCCCAGGGCCCGGCCGCCGGGCTCGCCATCGTCGAGCCCCTGCTGGCCGACAAGGCCCTGCAGCGCTACCCCTGGCTGCCCGCCGTGCAGGGCGACCTGCTGCGCAAGCTGGGGCGCGAAGACGAAGCACGCGCGGCGTTTGCCCGCGCCGCCGACCTCACGACCAACGAACGGGAACAGCGCTTGCTGCGTCAGCGCGCCCGTGGCGCCGCTTGAATCGACGCCTGGCTGGCGCCTGCGTGACTGCCCGGTCTCGGGCTTGCCCGTTCAATGGAAGGCGCTCTTCACCGACAGCAAGCCCACGCCATGAACACCGACACCCCCGAAACGCCCATGCCGTCCGCCGCCTACCGGGTGCATTCCCCGCGCGAGGTCGAAGCCACCGGCCTCACGCGCGGCCCCTGGGACCCAGGCCAGCAGCACGCCGGCCCGCCCATCGCCATGGTCTGCCGCGCCATCGAAGCGGTGGCCCGCGAACACGGGCTGACACACATCGGCCGGCTCACGGCCAACCTGCTGCGCCCGCTGCCCATCGGCAAGCTGGAGATCGAGGTCGTCACGGAATACGCGGGCCGCAACGCGGCGCACTACGCGGCGCGGATCTGGGGCCACGGCAAGGAGCTTGCGCGCTTCACCGCCCTGGCCCAGCGCGAAAGCGACCTGCCCCTGCCCGAGGGGCTGGACGGCCACCCCCTGCCGCAAGCGCCGCGTGCCCCGGCCGACAGCCCGGTGCAACGCATGCCGTTCGGGCAAGGGCTGCCGGGCTACGCCGACCTGGTCGAAACCCGCGCGGCCGGCGGCCGCATGTTCCAGGGCCGCTCGGCGGTGTGGTTCCGGCTGGCGGCCCCGCTGGTCGAGGGCGAAACCCCCAGCGGCTACCAGCGGGTCGCCGTGGCCGCCGACTCGGGCAACGGCGTTTCCGCCGTGCTCGACATCACCCGCTACAGCTTCGTCAACGCCGACCTCAGCATCCACCTGCTGCGCCGCCCGATCGGCGAATGGATCTGCCTCGACGCCCGCACCCTGCTCGCGCCCAACGGCTGCGGCCTGGCCGAATCGCAGCTCTTTGACGAGGCCGGCCTGATCGGCCGCGCCACCCAGAGCCTGGCCGTGCGCGCGCGCGGCTGAGCCCGGGCGCGACAACGCGCCGTCACGCCGTTTTCACACACCCTGCCGAAGATGCGGCCGTCGCCAGCCCCAACCTGGGGCTGCGGCTTTTCACGCACCATTCATTCACCATTCCCGGAGGGTTTCATCATGGCGTCGTCGCCCCGTCTGTCCGCGCGCATCCTGCCGCCGCTGCTGCCACTGGTCATCGTCCTCAGCGGCTGTGCGTCCACCGGGGGCCGCCCGGCGCCCGACGCGGCCGCCCCGCTCGCTCCCAGCCACGTGCAGCTCGGCCCGCGGCCCTTCTTCCTGGTCGACGACATGGCGGATGGCGCACTCAAGCAGCAGCTGCAGCAGTGCGCGACGCGGGGCCACTTCCGGCCCAGCAGCTTCTCCATTGGCCACCGCGGCGCGCCGATGCAGTTCCCCGAACACACGCGCGAGTCCTACCTGGCCGGCGCACGCATGGGCGCCGGCGTGCTCGAATGCGATGTGGCCTTCACCAAGGACCAGGAACTCGTCTGCCGCCACGCGCAGAACGACCTGCACACCACCACCAACATCCTGCTCACGCCGCTGGCGGCCAAGTGCACCCAGCCCTTCGTGCCCGCCGTGCTCAATGCCGACGGCAAGGTGGTCAAACCGGCGCAGGCCGAATGCCGCACCAGCGACATCACGCTGGCCGAGTTCAAGACCCTGCGCGGCAAGATGGACGCCTTCAACCCCGCGGCACGCACCCCGGCGCAGTACGTCGCCGGCACCGCCACCTGGCGCACCGACCTGTACGCCGGCCCCACCAGCGGCACGCTACTGACCCACGCCGAATCGATCGAACTGTTCAAGCAACTGGGGGTGAAGATGACGCCCGAACTCAAGAGCCCCAGCGTGCCCATGCCCTTCAACGGCTTCACGCAGCAGGCCTACGCGCAGAAAATGATCGACGAGTACAAGCGCGCGGGCGTGAAGCCGCAGCAGGTGTTCCCGCAGTCGTTCGACCTCAACGACGTGCTGTACTGGGTGAAGAACGAACCGGCGTTCGGCCAGCAGGCGGTGTTCCTCGATGACGCCGACAGCCCCAAGGACCTGCCCGACCTGACCACCCTGCGCCGCTACAAGGCCCAGGGCGTCAACATCTGGGCACCGCCCACCTTTGCGCTGCTGGCGGCCGAAGGCGGCCAGATCGTGCCGTCGCAGGCCGCGCGCGACGCCAAGACCGCCGGCCTGCAGCTCATCACCTGGACGCTGGAACGCTCGGGGGTGCTCGCCGACGGCAACAACGGCTGGTACTTCCAGACCTTCGACAACGCCGTGAAGCGCGAAGGCGACACGCTGCAGGCGCTGCACGTGCTGGCCAAGGAGGTGGGTGTGATGGGCGTGTTCTCCGACTGGCCCGCCACCACCACCTTCTACGCCAACTGCATGGGCCTGCGCTGAGTCCCGCCGCCGGTGCTGCGCCACGGCCGGCACCGGCAAAAAAAACCCCGGCGCGGGGCCGGGGCAACGAGGAGTTCCTGAGACAGGAACGAGGGGTTCTTTTCAGGCAGCAGCCTGCTGGATACCGGCCAGCACCCAGCCACCTTGGCCATGGCGGGGCTTGGTCAGGTGCCAGATCTCGTCGACCGGGCCCACCGCACCGTCTTCGTTCAGGGTGCCGGTGAAACGCACGCTCACCACGTAGCGGCTGCCGTCTTCCAGCACCTCGATCACGTCGGCGTCGAGCTGCTGCACTTCGGTCTGCTGGGTGGCACCGGCGCGCTCACGCAGGTCCATCTGGATCTCGGCGAACATCTCCGGTGAGGTGAACTCGCGGATGTCGTCCAGGTTGCCGGCGTCGTAAGCGGCCTGCAGGCGGATGTAGTTGACCTTGGCGTTGCGCACGAAACCCGCGACGTCGAAGTCCGACGGGATGCGGGCCTGCGACGGCTGGCCGCCACCGAGCGCGCTGCCGATCATCGAGCCGCCTGCGGCGCTGCCCCCCGCAGCGGGCGTGGGCATGCGAAAGACGTTGGCTTGTTGACCCGCACCAGCCCCAGCACCGGCACCGGCGTAAGCCATGCCCCCGTTCTGGGCGGCCTTCTTGCGCATCAGGAAGCCCACCACGGCCAGCCCCGCCATCACCAGCAAGCCGATCATCAGCATGTTGGCAAAGGCCTCACCGAAGCCCAGGTGCGAAGCGAGCGCCGCCAGGCCCAGGCCAGCGGCCAGACCGGCGACCGGGCCCATCCAGTTGCGCTTGGGCGCGGCAGCGGCCGCACCAGCGCCGGCCGCGGTGGCGGGCGTGGCGCTGGGCGCTTGCGGCGGGGTCGCCTGGCGTTGCATGCCGACCGAACGGCCACCGCCGATGCGCTTGGCCTCGGCATCCAGGTGCACGGCACTCAGGCCGAGCGTCATCACGACGGCCAGCAGCGAAAGCAGTTTTTTCATGGGGCTGTCTCCACAAAGGGAAGTTGATACAGGCGCGCAGGTTAGCGCGCACAAGGCTTCTTAAAAAGCAGAATTCAATGAAGCATGATTCAGAAAAATCCTGATCATCGAAAACTTAAATTCACTTAAGGATGATAAGACACCCACTCAGAGCGCGAGTTCCCGCCAACCTGTTCCACGCGGGTCCGCCCCGCGACACAGGCCACACATTTATGCCAAGCATTTGATTGCTAAAAATCGATGCCGCTGTTATGGTGCGCTCCCATGAACCCGCCCCACACCGAGCCCGGCCCGCCGGCCGAACCGCGCCGCGCCCGGGGCCGCCCACGCAAGACCGCCGACGAGCGCGATGACGGCAACCGCCGCCAGTTGCTGTTGCAGACGGCCGCCCGGCTGTTTCGCCAACAGGGTTTTGCCGCCACCAGCACGCGCGACATCGCCGCCGCCGCCGGCATGCAACCGGGCTCGCCCTTCTACCACTTCGAAAACAAGGAAGCCCTGCTCGCCAGCGTGATGCTCGAAGGCATGCAGCGCGCCCTGGCCACGCAGGCCCAGGCGCTGGCCACTCAACCTGCCGACGCCACGCCCGAACAGCGCCTGCGCCGGCTGGTGCAAGCGCACTTTGCCGTGCTGCTCGGGCCCGACAGCGACTTCATCCCCGTGATGCTGTACGAATGGCGCTCGCTTTCGGACACCCAGCGCGGCGACGTCATCCGCCTGCGCACTGCCTACGAGGCCACCTGGGTGCCGGTGCTGCAGGCGCTGCAGGCCGCCGGCCGCCTGCGCGGCGACCTGCACCTGGTGCGTCTGATGATCTTTGGCGCGCTCAACTGGTCCGCCCAGTGGTACGACCCGCAGCGCGTGGCCCAAGGCGGCGCCACGCTGGACGACCTGACCGACACCGCGATGGACCTGTTCCTGCAGGCCCACGCCGCGCCCTGACACCCCCCCTACCGAGAAGACCACCCATGCAGTTCACACACGAACACCGCGAGATCCAGAAGACGCTCAAACGCTTCATCGACGAGCAGATCAACCCCCATGTCGACGAATGGGAAGCGGCCGAGATCTTCCCGGCGCACGAGGTGTTCAAGCAGATGGGGCAACTGGGCCTGCTGGGTCTGACCAAGCCCGAGGCCTACGGCGGCATGGGCCTGGACTACTCCTACAGCGTGGCCATGGCCGAGACCCTGGGCCACATCCACTGCGGCGGCGTGCCCATGGCCATCGGCGTGCAGACCGACATGTGCACGCCCGCGCTGGCCCGCTTCGGCAGCGACGAGCTGCGGGCGCAGTTTCTGGCCCCGGCCATTGCGGGCGACATGGTGGGCTGCATCGGCGTGAGCGAACCCGGCGCCGGCAGCGACGTGGCCGGCATCAAGACCGTGGCGCGCAAGGACGGCGACGACTACGTCATCAGCGGCCAGAAGATGTGGATCACCAACAGCCTGCAGGCCGACTGGATGTGCATGCTGGTCAACACCAGCGACGGCCCGGCGCACAAGAACAAGAGCCTGGTGATGGTGCCGCTGCGCGAAAACGGCAAGACGATCAAAGGCTTCGAGGTCGGCCAGAAGATCAAGAAAATCGGCATGAACAGCAGCGACACCGGCCTGCTGTTCTTTGACGAAGTGCGGGTGCCGCAGCGCTACCGCATCGGCCAGGAAGGCGCCGGCTTCATCTACCAGATGCAGCAGTTCCAGGAAGAACGCCTGTGGTGCGCCGCCAGCACGCTGCAAAGCCTGAACAACTGCATCCAGTGGACCATCGACTACGCCCACGAGCGCCAGCTCTTCAGCGCCACGCTGGCCGACCAGCAGTGGGTGCAGTTCAAGCTGGCCGAACTCAAGACCGAGGTCGAAGCCCTGCGCGCCCTCACCTACCAGGCCTGTGAGCACTATGTCGCCGGCGAAGACGTGACCGAATGGGCCACCATGGCCAAGCTCAAGGCCGGGCGCCTGAACCGCCAGGTGCCCGACACCTGCCTGCAGTTCTGGGGCGGCATGGGCTTCACCTGGGACAACCAGGTCTCGCGCATGTACCGCGATGGCCGGCTGGCCTCGATCGGCGGTGGCGCCGACGAGGTGATGCTGGGCATCCTCACCAAACTCATGGGCATCGCCAAACGCCCGACCCGCTGACCCACTCTGTCCATCATGAGCAAACTCCCGCCGTCCCCGGTCGCGTTCGAACCCGAGTTCGTCGCCGGGATGAAACACATCTTCGAAGACCAGATCGTCTTCAACCAGGTGATCGGCCTGCGCATCACCGACCTGCGGCCCGAGCGCGTGAGCGCCCGCATCGACATGCGCCCGCAACTGGTGGGTCACCCGGCCTACAACCGCCTGCACGGCGGCGTCATCAGCGCCGGCCTCGACGCCATGGGCGGCCTGGCCTGTCTGGCCGCCATCGGTGCCCGCCACATGGACGAAACCCCGGCGCAGCGTCTGCACCGGTTTGCCAAGCTGGGCACCATCGACCTGCGCATCGACTACCTGCGCCCGGGCATCGGTCAGCACTTCGACCTCACGGCCGAGGTGCTGCGCCTGGGCTCGCGCGTGGCCTCCACCCGCATGGAGCTGCACGGACCCGACGGCACCCTGCTGGCGTGTGGGTCGGGCGCCTACATCGTGTCCTGACACGGTGCGCGCTCAGGCGCGCGGTCCCGACCACTGCTTGCGGCTGGCGCGCAGCTGGAAGCGGCGGCGGTAGGCGCCGGGCGTGGTGCCCGCGTGGCGCTGGAACACCTTGCGGAAACTCCCGGTATCGCCATAACCGCACTGCTGCGCCACCGCCTCCACCGTGAGGTAGGTGGTCTGCAACAGCGCCTGGGCCTGCGCCACGCGCAGCCCGTGCAGGTAGTCCAGCGGCGTCTGTCCGTGCACCTGCGCAAACCAGCGCAACAGCGTGCGCGGGCTGGTGGCCGCGGCCCGCGCCGTGGCCGCCAGGCTGTAGGGTTCGTGGTGGTGGGCCTGCAGCCAGCGCCGCGCCCGCTCCAGGGCCCCCGCCATCAGCGGCTGGTTGGTGGGCGTCTCCAGGGCCGCCGTCGCGGTCAGTTGCCGCTGGGGGTCGTACAGCAGCGCGGTGGCCACCGCCTGTGCCCATTCGGCCGCGGGGGTCTGGGCCAGCAGGTCCAGAAACGCGGCCGCAGCGTCCGGCACGGCGGCGGTGGTCCACAGGCTGCCGTCGCCCCACCAGGCGCGGTCGCGCCGCCACGCCACCGTCTGCCCCGCCTGGAACACCACCGAGGGCGCAAACACCCAAGGCAGCGCGGCCTCGCGCCCTGCCAGCAGGCCGGCATCGGCGAGCAGCGCCGAACCGTTGAACAACGCAGCCACCCGGCCGCCCTGCGCCACATGGCTTTGCAGCCACGGCGCCAGGTGCTGCGCGTGTGCGGCGCTGATCTCGCGCAACTGCGGACCGGTCGGCACCAGCCAGCCCGGCAGCACCACCACGTCGACCGCACTCAGCGCCACCGCGTCCGGCGCCTCGGGCGGCGGGCCGGCGCCCAGCACCGGCAGCGCC